>DATIVM010000494.1:0-8284 GCA_035465975.1 Usitatibacter sp. | reverse complement strand
CGCGCCGACCGCGGAGCAGGAAACGGTCTGAGGATTCCGTCGCAGCCGCCCGCATGGGGTGAGCCGGTCGGAGCGCGTCGCGCGGACGCGGCCCCCGCGCGGGGGAACGTGCGAGCCGGTCCGCCGTCCATCCAGGGTCGTTCCCCAATCGCCTTCCCGTGGCCGCGCCGAAATCGCTGGAAGTTCCCCGCCTCTTGCGCCTGCTCACGGAGCAGTCGACCGAGCACGCGGTGGTCGTCCTCGATCTCGCCGGGCGCATCGCCTGGGCGAGCCCGGGGGCCGAGTTCATCTTCGGCTACGAAAGCGAAGCGATGGCGGGCCGGCACGGCTCCGAGCTCTTCGTCGCCGAGGACCTCGAGCGCGGGCTCGCCGGCCACGAGATGGAGGTGGCGACGAGGAACGGCATCGCCGAGGACGACCGCTGGCAGCGGCGCGCCGACGGCTCGCGCTTCTGGGCGATCGGGGCGCTCGTCGCGCTGCGCGACGAGTCGGGGCGCCCCGAGGCGTTCGCCAAGGTGCTGCGCGACCGGACCGACCTCAAGGAGCAGATCGAGGCGCTCAGGAACCACGCGGCGGCGCTCGAGCAGGCGGCGCGGCGCAAGGATGCATTCCTCTCCACGCTCTCGCACGAGCTGCGCAACCCCCTCGCGCCGCTCACCAACGCCATGCAGCTGATCCGCATGGCGTCGCAGCCCGGCTCCGACATCGACTATCCGCTGCGCGTGATCGAGCGGCAGACGGAGCTCCTGCGCCGCCTCGTCGACGACCTCCTCGACATCTCGCGCATCGGCGCGGGCAAGATCGAGCTCGAACGCCGCAACGTCGTGATCCAGGACGTGCTGCGCGAATCGGTCGAGGACGTGCGGCCGCTCACGGAGGAACGCCGCCACGCGCTCGAGGTGATCCTGCCGCCGGAGCCGATCGCGCTCGCCGCGGATCCCGCGCGCCTGCGCCAGGTGTTCGTGAACCTGCTCACCAACGCGGCGAAGTACACGGCAGCCGGAGGGCGCATCTCGGTGCAGGCCACCGTCGAGGGTCTCGAGCTGGTGGTGAAGGTCGCCGACGACGGCGTGGGCATTCCCCACGAGATGCTGCCGCGCATCTTCGACCTCTTCACGCAGGTGGAGGCGTCGCGCCCGCTCTCGCGCGGCGGGCTCGGGATCGGGCTCGCGCTCGTGAAGGACCTGGTCGCCGCCCACGGCGGCAGCGTGCAGGTGCGAAGCGAGGGCAGCGGCAAGGGCAGCGAGTTCACCGTGCGCCTTCCGCTGGGCACGGCGCAGCGCGACGCGCCGGTGAGCCGCTAGTGCTTCGCCTCGCCGATGAGGCGGTCGAGGTGCGGGTCGGCGCGGTGGTTGGCGGCGTTCCAGCGCATGACGAGGTACATCGAGCCCGCCATGAAGAGCCCGAAGATCACCACCACCGTGTTGATGCGCAGGTCGAAGCGGATCATCATCGAGTAGATCGCGAGCATCACCAGGATGCTCACGTTCTCGTTGAAGTTCTGCACGGCGATCGAGTGCCCGGCCGACATCAGCACGTGGCCGCGGTGCTGCAGGAGCGCGTTCATCGGCACCACGAAGAAGCCGGCGAGCGCGCCGATGAGCACCAGCACGAAATAGACCGCGGGCATCCACTTGAGCGAGACCATGCTGATGACCGCGATGCCCATGGCGATGCCCATCGGCAGCACCGAGACCGCCCTCTTGAGCGGCACCAGCTTCGCCGCGAGCACGGCCCCGATCGCGATGCCCACGGCGGAGACGCCCGAGAGCATCGCCCCCTGCTCGAGCGGGAGCTTGAGCTGCCGCTCGGCCCACTTGATGACGATGAACTGCAGGCACGCGCCGGCGCCCCAGAAGAGGGTCGTCACCGCGAGCGAGATCTGGCCCAGCTTGTCGCGCCAGAGCGTCACGAAGCAGCGCGAGAAATCGACCAGCAGGCGCGCGGGGTTGCGCTCCTGGTGCCGGTAGCGGGCGCCGGTGTCGGGGATGGCGAGCGTGAGGAGCGCCCCGATGCAGTACACGATGGAGATCACCACCACGGCCGCCTCGGGGGGCGTGTCGATGCTCGTCTCGATGAACGGCACGTCGAGGGAGAGCAGCATGTGCGAGATGCGCGGGCCGATCAGCATGCCGCCCAGCACGTTGCCGAGCACGATGGAGGCGACCGTGAGCCCCTCGATCCAGCCGTTCGCCATCACCAGCTTCTCCGCGGGAAGGAGCTCCGTGAGGATCCCGTACTTGGCCGGCGAGTAGGCCGCGGCGCCCAGGCCCACCACCGCGTACGCGAAGAGCACCAGCCAGTAGGCCTGCAGGTGCCCCAGGCTCAGGAACTGGTTGAAGAGGATGAGCAGGCACCCCACCACCTTCACCGCGTTGGTGACGAACATCACGCGGCCCTTCGGCATCGAGTCGGCGAACGCGCCCACCAGGAAGGCGAGCACGACGTAGGAGATGGTGAAGAAGAACTTGAGGAGCGGCGTCGCCCACGGCGGTCCCTGGAGCTGGGTGAGCATGGCGATCGCCGCGATGAGCAGCGCGTTGTCGGCGAGCGACGAGAAGAACTGCGCCGCCATGATGACGTAGAAGCCCTTCTTCATGGCGGCGGGATGGCGGCGGGGCCGCTCAGGCTCCGGAAGCGTGGACCGTCCACCACTCCCTGAAGGAGGCCGCCGGAAGGGCAGGGCACACGGCGTTGCCCTGCGCGAGGTCGCAGCCGAGGGCGGCGAGCGCGGCGCGGATCTCGGGGCGCTCCACGCCTTCGGCCGAGACGCGCAGCCCGAAGTGGTGGGCGAGGTCGATCGCGCTGTGCACCAACGCCCGGTCGCCCGCGTCGGTGAGCATGCCGTTCACGAAGGGCCGGTCGACCTTCAGCTCGTCGAGCGGGAAGCGGCGCATGTGCGAGAGCGAGGAGAAGCCGCTGCCGAAATCGTCGATCGCGAGCCGCACGCCGACCGCCTTGAGCCGCGTGAGGATCGCGACCGAGCGCTCGGCGTCGGAGATCATGGCGCTCTCGGCGATCTCGAGCGTGAGGTCGCCGGCCGCCACACCCCAGGTCTTGAGGCTCTGGTCCACGACGGCGGGAAGCTCGCGGTCGGTGAGCGTGCTCGTCGAGAGATTGATCGCGATGCGCAGCGCCCGTCCCGCCGCCTTCCACTCGGCGGCCTGGCGCAACGCCGCGTTGAGCACCCAGAAGGTGAGGGAGCCGATGAGCCCGGTGCGCTCGGCGATGCCGACCATCGTCTGCGGCGGCACGTCGCCCGCCTTCGCGTGCTTCCAGCGCAGCAGCGCCTCGGCGCCGACCGGGCGCGCGGAGGCGAGATCGATCTGCGGCTGGTAGTGCAGCTCCAGCTCGTTGGCGCGGATCGCGCGCTCGAGGTCGAGGTCGAGCCCGCGGTACACCTCCGCTTCCACCGCCTCGTCGCCCTGGAAGACGTGGTAGCCCTCCTCGCGCGTGGCCGCGATCTGCCGCGAGATGTCGGCCGCCATCAGCAGCTCGGCGGGGTCGTAGCCGTGCTCGGGAAGCGTGGCGATGCCCACGCAGGGGCGCAGCACCGCGCTGCCGCCCTCGTGGGCGATCGGCCGGTCGAGCGCGCGCAGCAGCTTCACCGCGGCGAGCACCGCCTGGCTCGGGTGCGCGAGCCGCGGCAGCACGACGCACGCTTGCTCGTCGCTGATCGGCGCGACGCGGTCCTCGGGGCGCAGCGCCTTGCGCAGCCGCTCGAGCACCAGCGCCATGGTCATCGAGGGGCTCGGCCCCTTGAGCAGCGCGTGCAGGCGGTCGACGCGGCGCAGGTCGAGGATGAGGACCGCGAGCCGGCCGTCGGTCGCCCGCGCGACGGCGGTCTCGCGGTCGAGGAGCTTCAGCATCTCCTCGCGCGTCTCGGGCGAGCTCGCGACGGGGGTCTGCACCGGGGGAGTGGACTCGGCCAAGTCGTTCAGCTCAGGTAGTAGTCGCGGAGGTCCAGCCCGTAGGCGCCGCTCGGGAGCCCGCGCTTGATGAACACGCCCTCCTCGCCGCCGACCTTCGGGTCGTACAGGAGGTCGACCATGGCGGGGTGCGCGACCGGCGTCTTGTCGGGGCCGGTGACGACGAGCACGCGCGGCTTCAGGCGCCGAAGCTTGTTGTGCGACACGACCACGGCCACCTCCCCGGTGGAAAGCTCGATCAGCGAGCCGACCGGGAACACGCCGACCGACGAGACGAACTGCTGGACCAGCGGCTCGTGGAAGAAATCGCCGCCCCAGCTCGCGATGCTGCGCAGCGCCTCGTACGAGGATACGGCGGCGGCGTAGGGCCGGTGGTTGGTGAGCGCCGCGAAGCAGTCGACGATCCCCGCCATGCGGCCGATCACGCCGATCTCGTCGCCCATGAGCCCCTTCGGGTAGCCGCTGCCGTTCATGCGCTCGTGGTGCTGCGCGATGCCCTGGATCACGTCGGGGTGGAAGTTCGGCGTCTGCAGGAGGATGTCGAGGCCGAGCTGCACGTGCTCCTTCACCTGCTCGAATTCCTCCGGCGTGAGCCGCCCCTGCTTCTCGAGGAGCTCGCGCGGCAGGCGGATCTTGCCGACGTCGAGCAGCAGTCCCACCTGCGCGAGGAGCTCGAGGTGGGACTTCGGGAATCCGAGGTGGCGGCCGAAGGCCGTGAGGTACACCGAGACCTGCAGGCCGTGGCCGTAGGTGCCGATGTCCTGCTCGCGCAGGCGCGAGATCCACATCAGCGCGTCGGGGTTGCGGACGATGCTCTCCACCATGTCGTCCACGATCTCCTCGACGCGCTCGATCTCGAAGCTCTGCCCGAGGCGGACGTCGTTGAGGAGCTTCTCGAGGAGGTCCGAGGAGCGCGCGACGACCTCGCGGGCGCGCGGCACCTCGGCCTCCACGCTCACGCTGTCGACGTAGGTCGTGATCGTCACGCCGGGCGGCGCGAGCGCCGCGCGCGCCTCGAATTCCTGGGGCGTTTCCGGCGGCGGGGGCTGGAGGGGCGGCGGGGCGGGCTTCGCTTCGCGGCGCGGCTTGCCGCGGAACATCGAGAACATGCGCCCGAGGAGCCCGCCGCCCTCGCCGTGCGCGGCCCGCGGACGATCGTCTTCGATCGGGGGTCCGCCCGGCGTGCCGAGGCGGATCACGCGCGGCTCGTAGGCGCCGGGCGCTGCAGCGGGCGGCGCAGCGCGGCTCGCCGTTGCCTGTGCCGCGTCGCTTTCCGCGGTGTCCGCGGGCGCGGCCGAAGCGCCGGTCGCGACCGCGGCGCGCTTCGGCGCGGCCCCGGCGACGCTGCTCGCCACGGCCGCGTTCGCGGCCGGCTCGTACTCCTCGCCGACCGAGCGCGCGCGATCGACCATCACGTACTCGCAATGGGCGCGCAGCGCGGCGATCTGCTCCTCGTCCTCGATCAGGAAGCCCTGCAGCAGGAAAGGAGTGTCGACCCACGGACGATCGAGGTCGGCGACGAACATGCCGACCTTGAGCTCGTGGGTGAAGACTTTCGTCGCCATTGCCCGGCATTCTAAGGGATCGGCCGGCCGATTACCCGCGGCGTTCTCTATAATCGACGGCTTCCCATCGGTCTCCCCGCCCACACGCGTCCGCGTCGCCCGCCCGTGTCCCGCATCCTCGAAGGCATCCGCGTCCTCGACCTCACCCGCGTGCTCGCGGGCCCCTGGGCCACGCAGAACCTCGCGGACCTGGGGGCCGAGGTGATCAAGGTGGAGCGCCCCGGGCACGGCGACGACACGCGCCGCTGGGGGCCGCCGTTCCTCGCCGACCGCGAGGGGCGCGAGACCGGCGACGCGGCCTACTACCTCGCGTGCAACCGCGCCAAGAAGTCGATCACGCTCGACATCGCGAAGCCCGAGGGGCGCGCCATCGCACGGCGCCTCGCGCTCGAAAGCGACGTGCTCGTCGAGAATTTCAAGGTGGGCGACCTCGCGCGCCACGGCCTGGACTACGAGACCCTCTCGCGCGACCACGCGCGGCTCGTCTACTGCTCGATCACCGGGTTCGGGCAGGACGGGCCGTACCGCGACCGGCCGGGCTACGACTTCATGATCCAGGGGCTCGGCGGCCTCATGAGCGTCACCGGAGAGCGCGACGATCTGCCCGGCGGCGGGCCGCAGAAGGTGGGAGTCGCCGTCGCCGACCTCTTCACCGGCATGTACGCCACGAGCGCGATCCTCGCATCGCTCCTCGAGCGCGCGAAGTCCGGGCGCGGGCAGCGCATCGACATGGCGCTCCTCGACGTGCAGGTGGCGATGCTCGCGAACCTGAGCGCGAGCTACTTCGTCTCGGGCGTCGCGCCGAAGCGCATGGGCAACGCGCACCAGAACATCGTGCCCTACCACGTGTTCCGCGCCGCCGACGAGTTCCTGATCGTCGCGGTCGGCAACGACGGGCAGTTCGCGAGCTTCTGCAGGGTGATCGGCGAGCCGGACTGGCCCTCGGACCCGCGCTTCGCCACGAACCCCGCGCGGGTGCGGCATCGCGACCTGATGGTCGGCCTCATCTCCGAGCGGCTCGCGAAGCGCCCGGCGCGCGAATGGCTCGCGCTCCTCGAGACCGCCGGGGTTCCCTGCGGGCCGATCAACGACCTCTCGCAGGTCTTCGCCGATCCGCAGGTCCGGCACCGGGAGATGGAGGTGCGCGCGCCCCACGCGGCGGCGGGCGAGGTGCGCATGGTCGCGAGCCCCATGAAGCTTTCCGCCTCGCCCGTGACGTACGAGGCCGGGCCGCCGCTCCTCGGCGAGCACACCGGGGAGGTGCTGCGCTCCGTCCTCGGATACGCCGACGAGGAAATCGAACGCCTGCGCGAGCAGCGCGTCATCTGACCGAAAGGAATCGCCCGCCATGACCGACGAGGCCCAGCTGCGCAAGGACGTCGCCACCGCCAACCGCATCCTCGAGCGCGTGGGGCTCTCCAATGCCTTCGGCCATGCGAGCGCGCGCATTCCCGGCACCTCGACCTTCCTCCTCCCGACGCGCCGCAGCCCCGGGCTCGCGGTGGAGGAGCGGCTCCTCGTGATCGACACCGAGGGCCGCATCGTCGAGGGCGAGGGCGAGCCCAACAGCGAGTTCTGGATCCATGCGCGCCTCTACGCGGCGCGGCCCGACGTGGGCGGCGTGGTGCACGCCCATCCGCCCGCGTGCGTGTGCCTCACGCAGGTGGGTCAGCCGCACCGCGTCGTGCACAACCAGGGCGGCATCTTCGCCGACGGGGTGCCGGAATACTCGCGCATCGGCCTCATCCGCACCCGGGAGCTGGGCGAGCTGCTCGCGGCGACGCTCGGCAAGGGGAGCGCGGTCATGATGCGCGGCCACGGCATCACCACGGCCTACGGGGACGTGCGCTCGGCGACCGTGGCCGCGTGCTACCTCGAGGAGAGCGCGTCGATGCAGCTGCGCATGCTCGCGGCCGCGGGCGGCGATGCCTCGAGGATCCGCGCCTACACACGCGAGGAGGCCGAGGGCCTGCGCGACCAGGTCACGGGCAGCGTCGCGAAGCGCGCATGGGAGTACTACGCCGCATTGACCGACTCGCTGCCTCTCGGCGCGAACATCCGCGGGTGATCCCGCCTTCGCGCTGCCGGGTGCGACTTCGGCCCTCGGAGCGGCGATCGGCCTCGCCCCGTTTTGCGGTAGATCACTACCCGCCTCGGTGGCCGGGCGGTAGACTGGCCGTCATTACCCGCACGAACCCGCTCGCCACGAGCGAGGAGGAACCGGCGTGAAACCGACCGACATCGCGGATCCCGACTACTTCCACAAGGTCGTCGACTGCCAGTGGGCGTGCCCGGCCCACACGCCCGTTCCCGAATACATCCGGCTGATCGCCGCCGGACGCTACAGCGACGCCTATCTCGTCAACTGGAAGTCCAACGTATTCCCCGGCATCCTCGGCCGCACCTGCGACCGGCCGTGCGAGCCGGCGTGCCGGCGCGGACGCGTCGAAGAAGGCAACGTCGAGATGCGCAAGCCCGCGGCGCCGGGCGAAGAATCGCGCGCCGAGCCCGTTGCAATCTGCCGCTTAAAGCGCGTCGCCGCGGACTTCAAGGGCGATGACGTCAAAGCGCAGATGCCCAGGCCCGCTGCCGTGAAGAACAGCAAGCGCGTTGCCTGCATAGGCGCCGGACCTTCTTCGCTGACGGTGGCACGCGATCTCGCGCCGCAAGGCTACGCGGTCACCGTGTTCGACCGCGATCCGCGCGCAGGCGGCATGATCTGGTCGCAGATCCCGCGCGTCCGCCTGCCGATGGAAGTGATCGACCAGGAAGTCGGCTACATCATGGACC
>DATIVM010000493.1:0-18816 GCA_035465975.1 Usitatibacter sp. | reverse complement strand
CCGGATTCCTCCTCTACCGGGTGTTCTCGCGCCTGTCGCGCGCGCTCGACCGCGTGGCGCCGGATGGCGCGCAGCTCTCGCGCGGCGCGCTGCTGCTCTTCGCGTACCTCACGTTCGTCGAGGCGGCGCGCGCGATCGACGAGATCTACTGGGTGCTGATCGGAATCTCCCTCGCCTACGCCATGGCGGGCGCGAGCGCCGGCGCGCGCGAGCGCCAGCCGCTTGCCTGGAGCTCCGGCGCGGCGGCCCGATGAAGATCCTCCAGGTCACGCCGTCCTTCCATCCCGCGACCTATTGGGGCGGCTCGATCCACGCGGTCTTCGGTCTCGCCAACGCGCTCGCCGCGAGGCCCGGCATCGAGCTGCGCGTGCTCACCACCGACAGCGCGGGGCCCGCGCTCGCCGATCGCGTCGAGCGGGACGCGTTTCCCGCGCGCTACGAAGACGGCTACGACGTCTACATGTGCCGGCGCCGCGCCGGCACCGCCGTGGCGCCCGCGATGCTGGCGTGGCTCTGGCGCCTCGCCCGGTGGGCCGATGTCGTGCACCTCACCGCGGTCTACTCGTTCCCGACGCTGCCCACGCTCGCCGCATGCCGCGCGCTCGGCAAGCCGCTCGTGTGGTCGCCCCATGGGACGCTGCAACGCTGGCAGGGCAGCCGGCACGCGGCCGCGAAGCGCCATTGGGAACGCCTCTGCAACGCGATCGTCCCGGCGCGCTCCACCGTGCTCCATTTCAATTCCGCGCAGGAGCTCGAGCAGAGCCGCGGGCGTCTCGCCAGCCGCGGCTGCACGCTGATTCCCCACGGCATCGACGTGCCGCCGGCGTGCGAGGACCGCAGCGGCCGCGCCGGCCGCCTGCGCCTGCTCTTCCTCGGCCGCCTCGACCCGATCAAGGGCGCGGACGTGCTCCTGCGCGCCGCCGCGCGGCTCGATCCCGGCTCCTTCGAGCTGCGCATCTGCGGGCGCGGCGACGCGCTCTATTCGCGGCAGCTCGCGCGCCTGGCCGAAGAGCTGGGCGTCGGCGCGAGCGTCACGTTCACGGGCGAGGTCGTCGGCGAGCGGAAAGAGGAGATGCTGCGTTGGGCGGACCTCCTCGTGATGCCGTCGCATCGCGAGAGCTTCGGCATCGTGGTGCTCGAGGCGCTGTCGCGCGGCGTGCCGGTCCTCGCGAGCCGCCATGCGCCGTGGTCGGCGCTCGAGGCGGTCGGCTGCGGCGCCTCCGTGGATCCGGCACCCGAGGCGCTGGCCTCCGCGATCCGCTCGATCCGCGCCGCGGACCTCCCCGCGATGGGTGAACGGGGACGCCGCTGGGTCGCGCGCGAGTTCTCGTGGAGCTCGATCGCCGACCGGATGGCCGCCGTCTATCGCGAGCTGCTGCCCGATGCGCGCTGACTGCCCGTGCTGCGAAGGAGCCATGCGGCCGACATTTCCGCGCTACCCGTACGGCGAATACCTGGTATGCGAGCGCTGCGGCCATGGATGGGCGCCGGCCCCCGCGCCCGTCGCGCTCGCCCTGCAGCGCAAGAGCTTCGGCGACGAGTTCGCCGGGCGAGCGGGGCCGCTGCTCGACCATTACGAGCGAGGCAACGATGCGCGCGCGCTCGCGGCGCTGCGGCGGGCTTGCGTGCACCGCGTGCTCGAGGTGGGTCCGGGCAGCGGATCCCTCATGGCGCGCCTGCACGCGAATGGCGCGGAGGTGGTCGGCGTGGACGTTTCCGACTCCGTCGCGAACGCGATCGACCGCAGGCACGGGCTGCCGGTCACGACCGAGCCGCTCGCCGATTTCGCGGCGAAGCATCGCGGCGCGTTCGACTGCGTGGTGCTGCGCCACGTGCTCGAGCACTTCGCCGACCCGCGCACCGCGCTCGCCGCGGCGGCCGAAGCGCTCGCGCCGCGGGGCACGCTGTACCTCGCCGTGCCGAACGCCGCCTCGTGGCATCGCCGCTTCCCGGCGTGGACGGGCTACCAGCCCTATCACTTCCATTACTTCTCGCCGCGGTCGCTCTCCGCGCTCGCGAAGCGCTCCGGGTTCGAGGTGGAGCGCCTCTCGACCTACGAGCCGCCGACCGGTTGGCCCAACACGGCGTACCGCACGTTGCGCGGCGCCGCGCGGCTTCCGAGGCATTCGAGTACGCCCAGAGCGCGCCGGCTGCTCGAGATGCTGCGGCTCGGCTCGGGCCTCGCCATCTCGCCCGTGCGCTGGCTCCAATCGGCGCTGGGCGCCGGCGAGGAGCTGGTGCTCGTCGCGCGCAGGGCCGTGCCGTGAAGATCGCCATCGTCTCCTCCTGCGGAGGGCACCTCACGGAGGTGCGCTGCCTGCTTCCGGCGTACGCGGGCTACGACCACTTCTACGTGCTGAACGAGCGCATCGGGCTGCCGGCGGACATGGCGGGCCGCACGATCTTCATCACCCACGCCGAGCGCGACTGGCGCGTGCTGGTGAATCTCGCGGAAGCGTGGCGCATCCTGCGCCGCGAGCGGCCGTCGCTCGTGCTGAGCACCGGCGCGGGTCCGGCGGTCCCGTTCGCGCTCGTCGCGCGGTGGCTGGGCATCCCCGTGGTCTTCGTGGAGACGATGACGCGCGTGCGCCGCCCGTCGCTCACCGGCCGGCTCATGTATCTCCTCGCCGACGATTTCTTCTACCAGTGGCCGGAGCTCGCGCGGTTCTTCCCCAGGGGGCGACTCGGGGGACCGCTCGTATGACGACCTTCGTCACGCTCGGCAACATGAACCAGCCGTTCCCGCGCCTCCTCGCCGGCGTGGAAGCGCTCGCCGCCGAGCTGCCGCGGCCGATCGTCGCGCAGCGCGGAAACACGCCTTACGCCTCGCAGGTGCTGGAGCTCGTCGACTTCCTTCCGCCGGAGCGCTTCGCCGAGCTGGTGCGCACCGCGCGCGTCCTCGTGATGCACGCCGGGGCGGGCTCGATCATCCATGCGCTCCAGGCCGGCCGCACGCCCGTGGTGATGCCGAGAAGCGCGGCGCTCGGCGAGGCGATCGACGACCACCAGGCCGAGCTCGCGGACGCCTTCGCGCGCGAGGCGCGGCTCTTCGTCGCCCACGATGCGCGCGGCCTCGCCGCGGCCGTGCGCTCCGCCCTCGAAGCTCGTCCAGCGGCCGCGCGGGAACCCGCCGCCATGCTGGGGCTCGTCGACGCGGCGATCCGCGCGAGGCTCGCCCATGCGCGCGGCTGAGGCGGTGGTCGCGGCTGGAGCGTCCGCCCGCGCGGCGCTCGTCGACCGCGGCGGCTGCCCGCTGTGCGATGCCGCCGCGCATCGCCTCGAAGCGCGCTTCGACGCGATCCCGCTGCACGCGTGCGCCGCCTGCGGCTTCCGCTTCTCCGGCCGGGTGATGGAACCCGGGCGCCTCGCGGAGTACTACGCGAAGGGCTTCGGCAGCGAGCGCCACCGCGCGGGCCAGGAGATCAACGCGCACGTGAACCGCCTCGCGCTGGCGCGGCTGGTGCCGCTCGCGCGCGTGCGCACGGCGCTCGACGTGGGATCGGGATACGGATTCCTCGTTCGACGGCTGCGCGAGCTCGGCATCGATGCCCGCGGGCTCGAGCCATCGGCCGACGAAGCGTCGTGGGCCGCGCAGAACGGCGCCCCGACGACCCGCGCCGCCCTCGATGCGCGAGCGGAGCCGGGGCGCTTCGACCTCGTGACGTCGTTCGAGGTGCTCGAGCACGCCCTCGAGCCGCGCCGCTTCCTCGCCGATGCGGCGCGCCTCGTGGCGCCCGGCGGATGGCTGGTCGTGATGACAGACAACTTCGAGTCCGCGGTGGTCGAGCGCATGGGCACGCAGTTCCCCAAGTGGATTCCCCACGCGCACGTGAGCCATTTCGCGCCGGCGACCTTCACGCGCCTGTGCGCCTCGCTGCCCGGCTTCGCGCTGCGCGGAAGCCTCTCGTACACGCCCTGGGAATTGACGATCGCCGCACTCCTGCATCGCCTGGGAAGGCGCACCCCGCCCTTCGAGCTGGACCGCGTCATGGCCACCGAGATGTGCGGCACGCTGCGCTGGCCGGGGCTGCGCCGGACCCTCGATCCGCTGTGGTTCCGGCTTTCCGCGCGCGACGGGCTGCGAGGCGAGCTCATGTACGCGGCGCTGCAGCGCGCGGGCGCTCCGTGCTGATCCTCGGCGTGAACGCGTTCCACGCCGACGCCTCCGCGGTCCTGCTCGCGGACGGCGAGCTCGTCGCCGCCGCCGAGGAGGAACGGTTCCGGCGCGTGAAGCATTGCGCGGGCTTCCCGGCCCGCGCGATCGACGCATGCCTCGCCGAGTCCGGTGCCCGCCTCGAGGACGTGGACGTCGTCGCGGTGAACCACGACCCGCGCGCGAACGCGTGGCCGCGCCTCGCCTTCGTGCTGCGCTCCGGCGCGGGATGGAGCGCCCTCGCCGCTCGCCTGCGCCGGCGGCGCGAACGCGCGAGCCTCGGCGCGCGCTTCGACGACGCCTTCGGCGCCGGCCGGCTGCGCGCGCCCATCGAGGCGGTCGAGCACCATCGCTGCCACCTCGCCTCGGCGTACTACGGCTCCGGGTTCGCCGAGGCGCTCGCGGTCTCCGTCGACGGGTTCGGCGATTTCGCGAGCGCCGCCTGGGGCGTGGGCCGCGGCGCCGGCCTGCACGTCGCCGAGCGCGTGCTCTTTCCCCATTCGCTGGGCATCTACTACCAGGCGCTCACGCAGTACCTCGGCTTCCGCGATTACGGGGACGAGTACAAGGTGATGGGGCTCGCCCCGTACGGCGAGCCGCGCCACGTCGATGCGTTGCGCCGGCTGGTGCGCGTGCAGCCCGACGGCGGCGTGCGGCTCGACCTCGCGTACTTCCGGCACGCCACCGAGCGGATCGACCTCACGTGGGACGACGGTGCGCCGCGGTTCGCCGACCTCTACTCGCCCGCGCTCTGCGAGCTCCTCGGGCCGGCACGCGATCCGCAGGAGGAGCTCACGGACCGGCATCGCGACATCGCGCGCTCGGTGCAAACGGTCTACGAGGAGGCGTTCCTCGAGCTGCTTCGCCGCGTGCACCGGCGCTTCGCCGTCGATCGCCTCGTGCTCTCGGGAGGTTGCGCGCAGAACTCGGTCGCGAACGGGAAGATCCGCGCCGCGACGCCGATTCGCGAGCTCTACGTGCAGCCGGCCGCGGGCGATGCGGGCGGCGCTTTGGGCGCGGCCTGGTGCGCCTGGAACCGCCGTTTCCCGGAGCGGCGACCGCGGCCGATGACGCACGGCTACTGGGGCCCCGGCTTCGACGATGCGCGCTGCGCGGCGGCGCTCCGCGCGCGTTCCGCGGAGATCGCGGCGCAGGGCTGTGCCGAGGAACCGATCGACGGCGAGGACGCGCTCTGCCGTCGCGTCGCGGGCATGATCGCCGGGGGAGCCGTGGTCGGCTGGTTCCAGGGACGCATGGAATGGGGCCCGCGCGCGCTCGGCAACCGCAGCATCCTCGCGGATCCGCGCCGCGGCGACATGCGCGAGCTGCTGAACCGGAAGATCAAGCGCCGCGAGCCGTTCCGCCCGTTCGCGCCGTCGGTGCTGCGCGAATGCGCCGCCGAATGGTTCGAGGAGGACGCGGAGGTCCCGTTCATGACGCAGGTGGCGTCCGTGCGCGAATCGAAGCGTGCCGCGATCCCCGCCGTGACCCACGTGGACGGGACCGGCCGGCTGCAGACGGTGACGCGCGAGGCGAATGCCCTCTACCACCGGCTCATCTGCGCGTTCCGGGAGCTCACCGGCGTGCCGATGCTGCTCAACACCTCGTTCAACGAGAGCGAGCCGATCGTGTGCGCGCCCGAGGAAGCGCTCGATTGCTTCCTGCGCACCCGCATGGACGCGCTCGCGCTCGGCACGCGCCTCGTGGTGCGCGGCGGGCCCGGGGCCCGGGCGCCGCGATGAAGATCGTCTTCTTCAACCGGTTCTTCGCGCCCGATGCGTCGGCGACGAGCCGGTTCGCATCGGACCTCGCGTTCCACCTGGCGGCGACCGGCCGCGAGGTGCATGCGGTCGCGAGCTTCGCGCGCGGCCGCGCCGCGGAAACCGAATCGCTCCGCGGCGTCACGGTCCACCGCATCGCCCCCTCGGGCGCAGCCGACGGACTGTGGGCGCGGGCCTCGGACTACGTCGCCTACGCACGCGCCGCACGCCGCGCGGCCGCGCGCCTCCTCGGACGCGGCGACGTGGCGGTGATCAAGACCGATCCCCCGCTGCTCCTCGCCGTCCTCGCGGGAACGGTCGCGCGCCACGATGCGAAGCTCGTCGCGTGGCTCCAGGACCTGTTCCCCGAAGTGGCGAGCGCATACGGCGTTCCGGGCAGCGGCGGGCTCGCCGGCGCGGTGCTGCGGCGTGCGCGCGACCGCTCGCTCGCCGCGGCCGACGCGGTCGTGGCGGTGAGCGACGACATGGCGCGGCGGGTCGCCGACCGGCGCTGCGTGCGCGAAGGGCGGCTGCACGTGATCCACAACTGGGCCGACGGGCAAGCGATCGCGCCGATCCCGGCCGACGCGAATCCGTTGCGCCGGCTGTCGGGCCTCGGCGATCGCCTCGTGGTGGGCTACTCGGGCAACCTCGGGCGCGTGCACGACTTCGACACGCTGCTCGGCGCGGCCGCGCTGCTGCGCGACGATCCCGGCATCGCGTTCCAGATCGTCGGCCGCGGCCCGCGCCAGGCCGAGGTCGAGCGCCGCATCGCGGCCGAGGCGCTCGCCAACGTGCGCCTCGAGCCCTATCGCGAGCGTTCCGCGCTCGGCGCCGGGCTCGCGCTGCCGGACGTCCACGTGGTTTCGCTGCGGCCGGCGTTCGAAGGGCTGGTGCAGCCGAGCAAGCTCTACGGCGTCCTCGCGGCCGGGCGTCCGTGCCTCTACGTGGGCAGCGCCGAGGGCGAGACGGCGCGCATCCTGCGCGAGTGCGGCGCCGGAACGACGATCCCGCCCGGCGATGCGGCCCGCCTCGCGCGCGAGATCCGTGCGCTGCGCGACGATCCGCCGCTCCGCGCGAGGCAGGGCGCGAGCGCGCGGCGCGCTTTCGAGAGCCGCTACGATGCGCCGCTCGCGTTGTCCCGCTGGCAAGCCCTGATCGACGCCCTCTGAAGCGGCCCGCGGCCGGGTTTCAGCCGTTCGCCACGCGCGCGTAGACTTCGGCCGTGCGTGCCGCCGTGCGGTCCCACGAGAAGCCGGCCGCCCGTGCCAGGCCCTTCTCGCGCAGGGCGGCCCGAAGCGTCGTCGAGCCGAGCTCTTCCTCCAGCGCGCGCGCGATCGCATCCGGATCCCGCGGATCGAAGTAGCGCGCCGCCTCTCCCGCGATCTCCGGAAGGGACGCGCGATCGCTGCAGGCCACGGGACAGCCGAACGACATCGCCTCGACGAGCGGAATGCCGAACCCCTCGTGCAACGAGGGAAGCGCCAACGCCGAGGCCTGCCGGTAAAGCGCCGCGAGGGTCGCGTCGTTTCCCGGGACGCGGCGCACGCTTTCCGCGGGCAGGGCCAGCGCGCGGACGCGGGC
This sequence comes from Usitatibacter sp., assembly GCA_035465975.1. Classification (GTDB taxonomy): domain Bacteria; phylum Pseudomonadota; class Gammaproteobacteria; order Burkholderiales; family Usitatibacteraceae; genus Usitatibacter. The sequence goes on along the minus strand of DATIVM010000493.1, from coordinate 11,319 downwards.
GGCTTCCGCGGCGCTCCACTCGCTTCCGCCGAACGCGACCAGGTCGAAATCGCGCGCGAGCCCGCGGGATGCCGCGAACGCCTGCAGCAGGGCGTCGAAATTCTTGTACCCGGCGCGCGGGCCGACGTAGAGCACGAAGGGTCTTGCGGGCGACGGCGTCTGCGGCGCATCGCGCAAGCCCGCCGCGTCGCAACCGAGATGGACGACCGACGTGCGCTCGAGGGGCACTCCGAAACATTCCACGAGGTCGCGGCGCGTGCTTTCCGAGACGCAGATCACGTGGTCCGCCCCGGCGACCGCCGCGCGCTTGCGTCGGGACGTGTCGTCGCCGGGGAAGAGCGCGGGGAGCCGCTCGTGGGCCATGTCGTGCACCGTCACCACCACGCGCGCCGCGCCGGAAGGGCGCTCCCGGCACGAGTAGTACGTCCGGTGGATCACGTGCGGCGCCGCGACGCCCCGAAGCAGCGGCCACGCCGCGCGCCCCAGCGCCCACTGCACGCGGGAAAGCCCGCGAGCCCGCGGCAGGTACAGCCCCCAGGTCGACACCGGGCTGCGCCGCAGGTGCTCGTTCGAATGCAGGGGCGCGAGCACGTGCACGCGGTAGCCGGGAAGCCGCGCGATGCGCCGGGCGATCTCGCAGAAGTAGCGCGAGATGCCGCCGTGGGACTGGTGGATGAAGATCTCGTCGTCGAGCGCGACGCGCAGCGCCTCCTGCGATGCGGCGCCGGGGCGCGTCATCGCGACCGGCCCGCGCGCCGGACGAGCGCCTCGTGATCGCTCTGGACGCGGGAGGTCATCGTGCGCCGCAATGCCGGAAAGGCGAAAGGCGCCGCGCGCGACATCGCCAGGCGGAAGAGCAGCGGCGGGAACGGCGTCACGCTCAGCAATTGGCACCCGCCCGCGAAGACGACGTGCAGCCCCAGCTTCGTCGCGGCGGTCTCCATCGCCTTGCGACTGAAGAAGGACACGTGCTGGCCGCTCTCGAACGCGTAGTACGGCCAGTCGGGAGACGGGGGGTCGCGCTCGAAGACCTCGGTCATCGTCAGCACGAGTCGCGGGCGGTACGCGTCGACCGCTTCGCGCAGCAGGCCGAGCGGATCGGGGCTGTGCTCGAGCACCTCGAAGAGCGTCACGAGGCCCACCGGGCCGGCGATGCCCTCGGCGGAGAATCCGCGCGCGAGGACGTTCGCCGAATACCGGTCCTGCCAGTAGCAGTCGAATCCCACGTCGCGCATGAGGCGCGTGAAGAGTCCGCATCCGCCGCCCATGTCGACGCAGACGCTGCCCGTCTCGCGGGCGAGCACGAGCAGCGCCGCGACGCGCGGAAGGAGCCACAGGTTGCGCGATACCAGGCCGGTATCCTGGTCGGACAGCGGCGACGCGTGGGCCTCGGCGAGCCACGAGGGCTCTTCCGCCTGCACGAAGCCGCACTGCGGGCAGCGCGAGTACGACGCCCGGTGCACGCGGAGCACGGCGTGCTCGAACAGGCTCTCGCAGCCGGCGCCGCAGATCCGGCACGCCGTCCTCACCCGCGGCTCCGCAGCAGCCCGGGCACGATGAACGCGTAGGGGAGCGCGACCGCCGCCGTGTAGCACACCAGGGTGGTGGCGTAGATGCCGACGGCGCCGTAGCGCGCCGCGACGATCCACTTGAGCGGCAGGCAGGCGGCGGCGAACGCGAGCGACGTGACGATCTGGGGGCGCACCACCGCCATGCCGTTGAGCAGCATCGCGGTGCTTTGCGAGCACAAATCGTAGACCAGCCACGTGGCGGCGAGGAAGACGAGCGCGGCCGACGGCTGCACCCCGGGTCCGAGCCACAACGCGAAGAGGGCGGGCGATGCGAACGCCAGGATCGCTCCGCCGGCGATGCCGAGCGCGAGCGCCGCGGCGAGCGAGCGGCCGAAGGTGCGGCGCACCCAATCGAGCTCGCCGCGCGCATGCGCCGCTCCATACTCCGGCCAGAGCGGCGCGAAGAGCGTCGCGCCCAGGATCGACACGGCGCCGAAGAGCTTCGCGACCGCCGAATAGTCCACCGCCTGCGCGGCGCCGGCCTGCCGCAGGAGGATCACCGCGTCCGCCCCGGTGAGCGCCATCACGCCGAGCTGCAGCGCGAGGAACAGGCCGCCGAGCCGCAGGAGCTCGCGCGACTCGGCCCACGAGAGGCGGCGGAGCCTCGGGCGCAAATCGGGCCGTGCGACGAGCAACGCGACGGTATTGGCGAGATTCGCGGCGACCGGCGTGAAGCAGGCGATCGCGACCAGGTCCGCGAGCGGGCGGCCCGCGCGCACCGCCCAGTAGCTGAGCGCGCCGGTGAGGATCGCGGAGGCCGCCTGGCACAGGCTCGCGATGCCGCCCATGCGCAGGCCCGTCTCGATGCTGCCCGCGAGCGCGGTGGGAAGCCACGCGACGAACGCGGCGAGGCCGATCGCGAACACCGGCCGCGCCTCGACGGCGAGCGCACCGCCCAGCAGGAGATCGATCGCGCGCGCATGCCAGAGGATGGCGAGCACCCCGCCGACCAGCGCGGTCACCGCGGCGACACAGGCGTACGCCGATGCGACCGTGTCGCCGATGGCGCCCGGTTCCGCGGCCCGTCGCGCGATGCGGGTGACGGTCGCGTTGCCGAGCCCGAGGTCGGTCCACGCGAGGACCTGCACCAGCGAGGCGGCCACGAGCCAGATCGCGAACTCGGCCTTTCCCAGGTACGCGATGAGCAGCGGAAAGAGCGCGAGCGTGACGAGGAACGACGCGGCCTTCGCGGCGAGCCCCGCGCCGGAATTCATCAGCACGCGCCGCAGCCGTGCGCCGGGGGCGGGCGGGCGGCGGATCGCCGCCTCGACCGCGGCGAGCGCTTCGCCGGGCGGCGACTCGATCGCCATTCAGGCCCCGCTCATCGCGGCGCGCCGCCGTGCTCGAGGAGCAGCACGTTCTTGCGCCAGCGCGGTCCCGTGAACGGCCGAAGCAGCGCCGGCCGCCGATGCTCGAACGCGTAGACCTCGGCCGCGGGAAGCAGGAACGGCGGCTCGCGCAGGTCGAGCGGACGGAAGTCGCCCGTCTCCACGTCGCGATTGAGGGTCCGGCCCGACGGATGCACGCAGTTCGTGACCAGCGCGTAGCGGAACGGCGCGAGCCTCGGAAGGAAGCGGGCGACCTCGACGTTCGACCAATGCTGCAGCACGTCCTTCACGAGGAGGAGGTCGGCGTCGGGCAGGGAATCGCCCGCTCCGGCCACCTCGCGGAAGCGGATCGACGCGCAGCCGTGGCGGCGTTGGTTGCGTCGCACCACGCCGGGCACGACGTCGAGCCCGACGTAGTCGATGCCGCTCCAGTCCACCCGCTGCGAGAACTGCCAATCGCCGCAGCCGAAGTCCACGACGCTGCGGATGCGTCGCTCGCGCAGGAACCGCTGCAGGAAGTCGACGTATCCGCGGGTCTGCGACGGCCGCGATCCTTCGCCCGAGCCGAACTTCCAGGCGTTGTCCGCGTAGACCTGCTCGAAGATCGCCTTCATGGGCCGGGACGATGGGTCGCAAGCGTTCGATCGATGGGCGATTCTAGCGCCTGCCTTCGAACCGGCGCACGGCTTGCCAAGGCGATCCCAGCCGCTATACTCGCCTCGCCCTCACCCCCAAGGGATCGGATGGCGCCCCAAGCCGGTCGAATCGTCGTGCACCTTGGCCTCGCCTTCGCGTTGTCGTGCGTGGCGATGGTCCTGCTTCGGAGTTGCGCGCGGCGGCTGAATCTCGTCGACGTGCCGTGCAGCCGCAAGGCGCACGGCGGCGAAGTCCCGCTGGTGGGCGGCCTCGCGATCTTCCTCGCCGTGCTCGCGGCCCAATGGCTTCTCGCCGCGCCCACGCAGATCGCCGGGTTGCACCTCGCCCTCTCGGTCGTCATCGCCGTCGGCCTGTGGGACGACATCGCCGAGATTTCGCCCGGCGTGAAGCTCGCCGCCGAGATGGCCGCCTCCGGCGTGATGATCTTCGGCGCCGGCATCCTGCTCCACGGCGTGGGCGACATCCTCGGGTGGCGCCCGTTGGGGCTCTCGATCCTCGCCGTGCCCGTGACCGTGTTCGCGATGGTCGGCGTGGTGAACTCGATGAACATGATCGACGGCATGGACGGGCTCGCCGGCTGCATCGCGCTGGTCGCGTTCGCGTGGTACGCCGCGGTCGCGTCGCTGTGCGGGCTCGACATGCAGCTCGACGCCGCGCTGCTGCTCTGCGGCGCGATCGCGGGGTTCCTCCTCTTCAACATCCGTTACCCCGGGCATGCGCATGCGCGGGCTTTCCTGGGCGATGCGGGCAGCCTCCTGCTCGGCTTCGCGCTCGGCTGGTTCGCGATCGATCTCACGCAAGGCCCGGGCCGGTCGTTTCCCCCGATCGCCGCGCTGTGGGTCGTGCTGCTGCCGCTCGCCGACTGCGTCTCCGTCATGGCGCGCCGGGTGAGCGCGGGCCGCAACCCGTTCGTGGCGGACCGCCAGCACATCCACCACTATCTCGCCGCGCGCGGCTTCACCCACGGCCAGACGCTCGCGCTCCTCGTGGGCGTCTCGACCCTGTTCGGCGCCGTCGGCTTCGCCGGGTGGCGGCTCGCGATGCCGGAGGCGGCGCTCTTCTGGCCGTTCTTCTTCGGGTTCTTCGCGTATCATGCGTGGATCCAGCGCGCGTGGAAGAAAGTGGCGGCCGAACCCGGCCCGCTTCCGGAGGTCCTTGTCCTCGACGAGGAAGAGGCGCGCGTGCCGGGCTGATCTTCCCGACATGAGTTCCGCCGTCCTGTTCGTCTGCACCGCAAACATCTGCCGCTCTCCCATGGCCGAAGGCGCACTCCGCGCCATGCTCGCGAGCGCGGGCCGGCGCGAGATGCAGGTCGGCTCCGTGGGGACGCACGAGTACCACGTGGGCATGCCGGCGTTTCCGACGGCGATGGAGACGGCGAAGCGCCGCGGCTACGACATCTCGCGCCACGTGGCGAGGCAGATCACCGCCGGCGACCTCGACCGCTACGACATGCTCCTCGCGCTGGACCGGTACAACCTGGCGAGCCTGCGTGCGATCACCCCGACCCGCCACAAGGGAAAGATCGAGCTGCTGCTCGAGTACGGGGACGCGTTCCGGGGACGCGAGGTGCCGGATCCGTACGGGCGCGATGCGGCCGATTTCGAGCGCGCCATGGACCTGATCGAGGACGGCTGCCGGGGCCTCGTGAAGATCCTGGTGCGCTGACCCGTCCCGGCCTGCGCCGCCCGGCCCTGACGGCGGTCAAGACGAAGTCAACAACCGGCTGTAGGCTTTCGCCATGCCCCGAGTCCTCCTCACCGGCGGTGCCGGATACATCGGCACCCACGTCGCCTGCGTGCTCGCCGCGGCGGGCCGCCGCTCGGCCTCCTACGACAACTACTGCAACAGCTCGCCGAAATCGCTCGAGCGCGTCGAGCGGATCGCGCCCGGGATGGTGCAGGCCTACGAGGGCGACATTCGCGACCTCGGCCGGCTGCGGGAGGTGCTGCGCGACGGCGACTTCGACAGCGTGATCCACTTCGCGGGCCTCAAGGCGGTCGGCGAATCGGTCGCGCAGCCGCAGCGCTACCGGGAGAACAACGTCGGCGGGACCGCGACGCTGCTCGAGGCGCTGCAGGAGTCGCGCGTGCGCGAGTTCGTCTTCAGCTCCTCGGCGACGATCTACGGCGCGGCGGCGCGGATGCCGATCGACGAATCGTGCCCGCCCGCGCCCACCAATCCCTACGGCGAGAACAAGCTCGAGATCGAGCGGATGCTCGCCGATCTCGTGCGACGCGATCCTTCGTGGCGCGTCGCGCTGCTGCGCTACTTCAATCCGGTCGGCGCGCACGAAAGCGGCCTCATCGGCGAGGACCCGCGCGGCACGCCGAACAACCTCATGCCCTACGTCTGCCAGGCGGCGGTCGGCAAGCTCCCCGAGCTCCGCATCTTCGGCGACGACTACCCGACGAACGACGGCACCGGCGTGCGCGACTACATCCACGTGATGGACCTCGCCGAAGGGCACGTCGCGGCGCTCGAGGCGCTCGATCGCTCGCCCGCGGGCGCGGTGCTCACGGTGAACCTGGGCACGGGGCGCGGCTACAGCGTGATGGAGCTCGTCGAGGCCTTCGAGCGCGTGAACGGCGTGAAGGTCCCGCGCCGCGTCGTCGGGCGCCGCCCCGGCGACATCGCGGTCTGCTACGCGGACGCCTCGCTCGCCCGGAAGGTCCTCGGCTGGCAGGCGCGCCGCGGCATCGAGGAGATGTGCCGCGACGCATGGCGCTGGCAGTCGATGAATCCGAACGGGTTCGAGTGAGCCGCGGATTCCCGCCGCCGCGGCAATGACGGCGCCGCGGACTACGCCTGAAACGCGGACGTTACGCGCGTAACCCGAAACCCCTCCCCTCGCGCGCGCGCGAGCCGTAGTCTGTCCGGCATAGAGCTGCGGCGAGTTCGACACCGCCGGCGCGAGCCGGACAAAGGCTCCGGAACGCATCCGGGGGAGGCGCGATCGCATAGCGGCCGCGAGGAGGCGCACATGCCATTCCACCCGGCAACGGCGGGCCCGTCGTGGTTCGCGCCGCTCGTCATCGCGTTCCTTTCCGCAGCCGCCGCGACCCTCGTCCTCGCCGTCGCCTCGGGCGGCGGCTTGCGCTTCCTCGGCAACGGCTCGGACAAGCCCGGCCCGCGCATTCCGGCGCTCATGGGCGGGCTCGCGATCATCTTCGCGTTCGCGGTCGGGACCACCGCCGTGGGACTGCTGGGCGACGCGCGCTACCTGCTCGCGATCATGGCGCTCATGTTCGTGCTCGGCCTGTGGACCACGCTCGGCGACATGCGCCAGCCGGTGGAGATCGCGGCCCAGGTCGTGATCGCGGCGCTCCTCGCGAAGCTCGCCGGCGTGGAGCTGCACGACGCCGGCGACATCATCGGCGTGGGGCCCATCCGCCTCGGCATCGCCGCCCTCCCGCTCACGGTGATCGCGATGGTCGCCCTCGCGCGCGCGCTCGTCATGATGGACGACCTGGAGGGGTTCCGCGCCGCTTTCGCGTTCACCGCCCTCGCGTGGCTGAGCGCCGCCGGAGCCGCGTCCGGCCTCGACCATCCCTCGCGCCTGGCGCTCCTCCTGGAGGCGGCGCTCTCCGGCTACCTGATGACGACCGTGCTCCTGCGGCGCTGGTCGCGCCCGCGCGTCTTCCTCGGCAATGCGGGCGGGCTCATGATCGGCTTCGCGCTCGGCTGGCTCACCATCGACCTCACCCAGGGCCCGGGCCGCAGCGTCCCCCCGATCGCGGCCATCTTCTTCGTGCTGCCGCCGCTGTTCGACGCGGGATCGATCGCGCTGCGCCGCTTCGAACGCCGCGAGAGTCCCCTCGAGCGCACCGAGAACGGCCTGCACCACTACCTCTTCGCCCGCGGGTTCACCCCGGCGCAGACGCTCGTGCTGCTGGTCGCGGCCTCCGCGCTGCTGGGCGCCGTGGGCTTCTTCGGCTGGCTGCTCGGCGTCCCCGAGCCCGCGCTCTTCTGGATCGCGTTCTTCGGCTTCCTGCTCTACCACGCGTGGATCAAGGAGGCGTGGAGGAAGCTGCGCGGGGTGCACTTCGCGCTCTGACGCTAGGTGGCGCGCAGGCTCCGGTCGCGGAAATACGCGATGGTCTTGCGCAACCCCATCTCGAGGGGGGTGAGCGGCTCCCATGCATCGAGCGTCGCGCGCGCGAGCGAGATGTCCGGCTGGCGCTGCCTCGGGTCGTCCGCGGGGAGCGGGCGGCGCTCGATCTTCGACTTCGATCCGGTCTGCTCGATCACCATCTCGGCGAGCTGCAGGATGGTGAACTCGCGCGGGTTGCCGAGGTTCATCGGGCCGGTGAAGTCGTCGGCCGTCGCCATGAGGCGCAGCAGGGCCTCGACCAGGTCGTCCACGTAGCAGAACGAGCGCGTCTGGCTGCCGTCGCCGTAGATCGTGATCGGCTCGCCCTTGAGCGCCTGCACGATGAAGTTCGAGACCACGCGCCCGTCGTTGGGATGCATGCGCGGCCCGTAGGTGTTGAAGATGCGCGCCACCTTGATGCGCAGGCCGTGCTGGCGGTGGTAGTCGAAGAAGAGCGTCTCGGCGCAGCGCTTGCCCTCGTCGTAGCAGGAGCGCACGCCGATCGGGTTCACGTGGCCCCAGTAGCTCTCGACCTGCGGGTGCACCTCGGGATCCCCGTACACCTCGGAGGTCGACGCCTGGAGGATCTTCGCCTTCACGCGCTTGGCGAGCCCCAGCATGTTGATCGCGCCGTGCACGCTGGTCTTCGTGGTCTGCACCGGGTCGAACTGGTAGTGGATCGGCGCCGCCGGGCAGGCGAGGTTGTAGATCTCGTCCACCTCCACGTAGAGCGGGAAGGTCACGTCGTGGCGCTGCAGCTCGAAGTGCGGGTTGCCGAGCATGTGCGCGATGTTGTCCTTGGTCCCGGTGAAGAAGTTGTCGGCGCAGAGCACGTCGCAGCCCTGGTCGAGGAGGCGCTCGCAGAGGTGGGAGCCGATGAAGCCCGCGCCGCCGGTGACGAGCACGCGGCGGCGGGTGGAGTAGCTGCGGGGGGAGGCCATGGGGCCCGATTCTACTTGCTCTTCGCGAAATCCCCCGCCTTGAAGACGCTCACCTTCGCCGGGTCGATGTGCTTGCGGAACGCGGCGTTCACCTGGTCGAGGGTGAGCGCCTTGATCTTCGCCTCGGTCTCCTTGCTGAACTGGAACGTGCGGCCCAGGTGCAGGTAGTTGACCCAGCCCGCGGCGAGCACGTCGTCCTGCGAGCGGTTCTGCGCCCGCACCTGGAGGTTCCCGGACTTCGCCGCGTCGAGCTCGGCCTGGGTGAAGCCGTCCTTCAGCGCCCGCGCGAGCTCTTCCCGGAAGGCCTTCTCGACCTTCGCGATGTTCTGCGGCGCGGCGATCGCGTACACGTTCCACGAGCTCGCGCGGTCGATGGAGCTCACGTCGAGCTGCGAGCCCACGCCGTACGAGAGGCCTTCCTTCTGGCGGATGCGCAGCATCAGCCGCGAGTCGAAGCCGGCGCCGCCGCCGAAGATGTAGTCGGCGATGTAGAGCGCGGGAAAGTCGGGATCGTCGTCGCGCATGTCCACGTTCTCGCGCGCGAGGAGGACGGCGTTCTCCTTGTCGGGCGTCTCGATCGCCTTCTCGACCGCCGGGATGTCGCGGAACTCGCTCCTCACCTCCTCGAAGCGCACCTTCGGCTCCCACCCCGCGAAGAGGCGCTTGAGCTGCGCCTCGACCTTCGCCTCGTCGAAGTCGCCGACGATCGCGATCTCGGCCGGATCGGCGCCGTAGAACTCGTCGTGGAAGCGCTTCGCGTCCTCGAGCTTCGCGTTCCTCGCGTCCTCGAGCGACTCCTCGAGCGACGGCCGGTGGCGCCAGTCGCCCTTGGGATAGATGTTGAACGCCTGCCCGAGCGCGTCGCCGGCCCGGGCGCTGGGCTCGGAGAGCTCGGCCTGGATGCTCGTGACCGCCTGGGTGCGCAGCTGCTCGAACTCCGCGGGGTCGAAGCGCGGGGTCTTCAGCGCCTCGGCGGCCAGCTCGAGCGCGCCCTGGAGGTTCGGCCCGGTGGTCTGGAACTCGACCGCCGGCCCGCCGATGAGGCCCGTCATCTTCAGGCGCTCGAGCGCGTCGGAGAACTCGCCGCGCGTGAGCCGAACCGTGCCGCGCGAGAGCATGCGCGCGGCGAACGAGGCGTTGGTGCGCTCGCCGAAGAGCGCCTTCTCGTTGCCGATGTGCAGCCGGATCGCGACGTTCACGGTCTGGCCGCGGTTCTTCTTCGCGAGGAGCGCCACCTTCACGGGGCCGAACTGCAGGCGCTTGGTGCGCGCGTCGATGTTGTCCTGCGAGGGATCGAACGCCTCGGCGCTGCCCGCCTCGGCCTTCGCCTTGAACCCCTTCATCACCTCGTCGACGGGAGGCGTCGCGGGAATCTCGGCGCGCTGGGGGTGGTCCTCGGGGAGGAACAGGCCCACGGTGCGGTTGTCGCGCCTGAAGTACTCCTTCGAGACGCGCTGCACGTCCTCGGCGGTGATGTTCGGGATGCGATCGCGCGCGAGGAAGAAGAGCCGCCAGTCGCCGAGCGCGATGTACTCGGAGAGCTCGACGCCGATCGCTTCGTGGTTGGCGAGCGTCCTGTCGATGTCGTTCTCCATCGCCAGGCGCGTGCGCTGCATCTCCGCCGCGGTCGGCGGCTCCGCGCCGAAGCCCTCCAACACCTTCTCCAACGCCTCCTTCGCCGGCTCGACCGGGGCGTCCTTCTTCACCACCGCGCCGAAGATCTGCAGCCCCGGATCGTGGCCCATGAGGGGATAGGAGAAGACCTGCGAGGCGAGGCCCTTCTCGACGAGGGCCTTGTGCAGGCGCCCGTTGGGCACCTGCCCGAGGATGTCGTTCGCGAACGCGAGAGCGTCGGAATCCGCGTGGATGCTGGATGGCACGTGGTAGGCCATGGCGACGATCTGGATGTCGCCGCTGCGCCGCACGGTGAACTCGCGGTCGCCGTCCTGGGTCGGCTCCACGGTCCAGAATACCGGGCGCTTGAACGTGGGCTTCGGGATCGGCCCGAAGCTCTTCGCGATCTCGGCGAGCGCCTTCTTCTCGTCGAAGCGGCCCGCGACGAGGAGCACCGCGTTGTCCGGTTGGTAGTACAGGTGGTAGAAGGCCTGCAGGTGCGGGATGTCGACGTTCTCGATGTCGCTGCGGTTGCCGATCGTCGAGCGGCCGTAGGCGTGCCAGTCGTAGGCGACGCTCTGCATGCGCTTGAGCAGGACCGAGAACGGCGAGTTCTCGCCCTTCTCGTACTCGTTGCGCACCACGGTCATCTCGCTCGCGAGGTCCTTGCGCGAGATGAACGAGCTCACCATGCGGTCGGCCTCGAGCCCGATGGCCCACGCCAGGTTGTCGTCGCTCGCCTTGAAGATGTCGTAGTAGTTGGTGCGGTCGAGCCAGGTGGTGCCGTTGAAGCGCACGCCGCGCGCGTTGTACTCCTGGTCGATGTGCGGATGGCGCGGCGTGCCCTTGAACATCAGGTGCTCGAGGAGGTGCGCCATGCCCGTCTCGCCGTAGTTCTCGAAGCGGCTCCCGACGAGGTAGGTGATGTTCACCATGATCGTGGGCTTGGACGCGTCCGGAAACAGCAGCACCTTGAGGCCGTTCGGCAACCGGTACTCCGTGATGCCCTCGACCTCGGTGACCTTGCGGATCGCGGAGACCGGGATCGGCGCGCCGAGCCGGACGTCGAAGGCCGCGTGCTGCGGGACTTCCAGCGAGGCGGGGGACGGTTCTTG
>DATIVM010000492.1:0-3982 GCA_035465975.1 Usitatibacter sp. | reverse complement strand
CATCGTGGCGGGCCGGGGTCTTTAGTTTGCATCGTGACCGAGAGGCAGCGTCACATTGGTGGTTGCGTCTGCGGGGAAGTTCGTTACCGCGTTCGCGGCGAGCCGGCCGGCCGCTCACGGACAATCGGAGGAGGAATGCATTGTGGATCGTTCGATCAAATACGTTCGCCTGGTGCCGGACTCCTCGGGTGAATCCCATTTCGTGCCGTTGGAAATCGACGTGACCATGCGCTCCTTCGCTCCTCCGGCCCCGCCGTTCGGAGTGTCGGAGCCCATGCCGGCGTCGCAGTGCGGTTTCCTGGTCGTGCCGCCCGGATTCCTCGGGGAGCTCCACCCTTCGCCGACGCGCATGTGGATCTTCTTTCTCCGTGGCGAAATGGATTTCGAGGCGAGCGATGGGGAGCGCCGACGTTGCGTCCCGGGCGATGCGATCCTGCTCGAAGACACGACGGGCAAAGGTCATTCGAGCCGCGTGATCGGAGAATCCCCGGCGGTGCTCGCGGCAGTCCGGCTCTGATGCCCGGCAAAGCCATGCAACCCACGTTGCGCTCCGTCATCACATGTCCCGAATGCGGAGGCACCGCCGAAGAAGAGATGCCCACGGACGCATGCCAATACTTCTACGAGTGCACGCACTGTCGCAAGCTGCTGCGTCCCAAGGCGGGGGATTGCTGCGTCTTCTGCTCGTTCGGCAGCGTCGAGTGCCCGCCCGTGCAGATGAAGCGGGATTGCTGCCGCTGATCGACGAAGCGAGATGAAGAGCAAGGTCTTCGTGATCAAGGCCGAGGTTCGCGAACCCGATGCGCACGCCTTCGTGTTCAGCGCCCGGAAGACGATGTATGGCGGCAAGCGCATCGCCAAGGGGGACACGATCTTCGTCTTCGCGAGCGAGAACGAGGGCGGGCCGGGCCTCGTCGCGAGGGGCGTGGTCACCTCCTCCAGGCCGACCGCGAGAAAACCCGGGATCGCCCGCCAGACGCCCCGTGTGAGCATCACGGTCGAGCGCATCGCTTCGGCGAAGCGCCGGCTGGGACGGACCGAGCTCAAGCGGTTCTGCGACTGGAGGGACGGCCGGCCCGAGACCGAGCTCAACTTCAAGTTCTATCGCCAGGCGACGAACAAGATCGGGGGCATCTCGGATGAAGCCGCCGCGTTCCTGCTCCGTTTCTTCTGACGCCTTCGCGGCCGGCGGGCGACCGCGCAGTTGCCGTCCTCGGGCGGCAAATAAAAAGGGGCGGCCGAAGCCGCCCCGGGGTGCCACCTAGGATCGTCAGGATTCGAGCTGCTTGTACACGAGCGAGGCCACCTTCGCGAGCGTGGCCTTGTCGACCTCGCCCGAGAGCGCGTAGCCGCAGTCGTCGTCGATCCAGTAGAAGACGGACACGTTGCCTTCCTTCGCGAAGCGGAAGGAGGTGAGCTCCTGGGGCTCGCCCTTCTTCGTGGGCGTCACGTAGAGCGTGAGGCGCTTGCCCGCCGCGTCCTGGTACATGAACTGCGCGACCGGGCCCTCGCCGCCCGGGAGCAGCCGCCCGCCGAGGAGCTCGAAGCCCTCCTGCGTGAGCACCGGCACCTTGAGCGGAACGTCGAGGCGCTTCGAGAGCCACTTCACGAGGTGGTCTTCCTGCTTCGCGTCCACCTCCACCGGGTGGCGCACCTCGGGCGAATACACCAGGTGCGCCTGCGCCGCGCGGATCGGCAGCTGCTGCATGGCGATGGTCTTCGGCTTGTCCGGCCCGAATGCCGGGACCGCGAGCCCGATCGCGATGCCCGCGGCGAGCACCACCGCGGCGCGCGCGTATTCGATCCAGCCCGGGCTCTTGAGGTACATGCGCGCCGGGATGGGCTCCGTGAGGACCGGGTCGTAGCGGCGCTTGATGGCCGCCGTCAGGTCCGCGTACTTCTGGTCTTCTTCGGTGCTCATTGCACCACCCTCAATTCCGTGCGGGCCGGCTGCTCGCCCTCCATCAGGCGGCGCAACCGCTCGCGTCCCCGCGACAGCCGCGACATCACGGTACCGATGGGAATGCCGAGCGCGCGGCTCACGTCGGCGTAGCTCATGTCCTCCAGCGCGATCAGCAGCACCACTTCCCGCTGCTCCGGCGCGAGGCGCGCCAGGCCCCGCTCCAAATCCATCACGTCCATCCGGTCCACGGTGGGAATGTGGGCGGCGATGGTCTCCTCGTCGATCTCCACCGAGGGGGAGATCTTGCGGCCCTTGAGCTGGTTCACGAACACGTTGTGCATGATGGAGAAGAGCCAGGCGCGCAGGTCCCCGGGCTTCCACAGGTGGAACTTGCGCACCGCCCGCTCGAGCGTGTCCTGCACGAGGTCGTCCGCCCCCTCCCGATCCCCCACCAGCGCGCGCGCGTAGCGGCGCAGGTTCGGGATGTACGGAACGATCAGTTCGAAATCCATGGGTTCTCCGCCGTCTCACCGCATGAACACGGAAGGCCGGAAAACTATTCCCCCGGGGGCAGTGTGCGCCTTCCGGCGGGCGTCGAAAAGACAGCCCGGAGAGGCCCTTCCGTGCGCAGCTCCAGGAGCCCGCAGCCCGGGGGTGGAAGCCGGTCCGTGGGGTGCAGGCGGCCCTTCCACTCGATGAGCGTGGGGCAGGCGCCGCCGCAGGGAAGCCGCCCGTCGCGGGGCACGCCGATCCTCCAGGCGTATTCCCCCCGCGTGAGGTCGAGCACTTCCACCGGCTCGGGATAGTCGCGCAACTCGGCCTCGATGTCCGCGGTGCGGGCGACCCAGTGCAGCAGGAGCGGCCCGTGCGCGAGCCGCTCGCGCATCGCGGGCTCGTCGAGGCCGAACCAGCGCGGGCGGGACGGCGGCGGCGCCTCGGGATCGACCGCGATCACCTCGAGATAGCGCCGCGCGTCGAGCGCGAGCAGGCGATTGTGCGTGCCCATGAGCGCGTGCTTGCCCCCGGCCACCGTGGGGACACCGAGCGCGCTTTCGACCCACGCCGCGCCTTCCTCGAGCGTGCGTGCCGCGACCACCAGGTGGTCGAGCTCGTACGTCACGATGCGGCGGTCGCGTTCATCCGGAGCGTATGGTAATTCGCGAGGGATTCGTCCGCCATGCGCCGCAGGGAAAGACGAGCGTGTTCCGCGCGTGCGCTTCAGGCCGCGACGCGCGCGAGCTCGCGCTCGTAGCGGTCGAGGCACGCGTCGAGGCCGAAGCGCGCCCGCGCGTCACGCCGGATGCGTGCGCGATCGAGGCGCTGCGCCGCGCCGATCGCCTCGGCGAGCGCCATCTCGTCGCCGGGCTCGACGAGGAGGCCGCCCACGCCCTCCTCCACGACCTCGGGCAGCGCGCCGCGCCGATAGCCCACCACGGGACAGCCGGCGAGCTGCGCTTCCGCGGCGACCAGGCCGAACGGCTCGTCCCACTCCACCGGCATGAGCGTCACCGCGGCGCAGGCCATGCGCGCGCGCAACGCCTCGCGCGGCAGCGTGGGCATCACCTCGGTTCCGCGCAGCTCCGGCTCGACCTCGGCGCGGTAATACGCCTCGTCGTAGATCTCGCCCACGACCAGGGGGACGAGCCCCGCGCGGCGCGCGGCGCGGATCGCGGGGGCCGTGCCCTTCTCGCGCGAGATGCGCCCGGCGATCACCGCCTCGCGCCGCGGCTCGCAGCGCGGCGGCTCGTAGTCGGGAACGCCATTGGGCAGCGCCACCACGTCGCGTCCCGTCGCCTCGCGCCACAGCCTCGCGCAGGTCGTGGAGACGGTGCCGAGCGCCGCCGGCGTGTTGCGCGCGGCCTCCACCATCTCCTCGCGCATCGGCGGCAGGTGCAGCGTGTGCAGCGTCGGGATGTCCGCGCAGCAGCGGATGGCGCCGCGGTCGAACGCATGCTGGCTCAGCACGTCGTGGCCTTCGCGCCGCGCGCGCGCGAAGAGGCGCGCGAAGGCCTCGTCCATCAGGCGCTCCTCGAGGTCGGTCGCCGGGTACAGCAGCGCGAGGCGGCCGCGCGCGCGGGG
>DATIVM010000491.1:0-2511 GCA_035465975.1 Usitatibacter sp. | reverse complement strand
GTCGTCCTGCACGTCGCGGCGATCGCCGTCTATCGCTTCGCGTGGGGCACGCGGCTCGTGGGGCCGATGCTGCACGGGCGCATGGAAGCGCCGCCCGGCGCGGGCGAGCCCGCGACGCGCCCGGCGTGGATCGCGGCGCTGCTCTTCGCCGCCTGCGTGGCCGCGGTCTACGTCCTCGTCGCCATCTATCCGATGCGATAATGCGCGCATGAAGACCCCCTTCCTGCGCCTCCTCGCCCTCCTCGTCCTCGCCTTCGCGTCCGCAGCCTTCGCCGACAACTACCCGGCGCGGCCGATCCATTTCATCGTGCCCTATCCGGCCGGCGGGCCGCTCGACACGGTGGCGCGGCTGCTGGGCCAGAAGGTCTCCGAGAGCGTGCACCAGCCGGTCGTGGTCGAGAACAAGCCCGGCGCGGGCGACAACATCGGCGCGGACGCCGTCGCCAAGTCGGCGCCCGACGGGTACACGATCCTCATGGGCGCGGTGGCGACCCACGCCATCAATCCCACGCTCTACAAGAACATCCCGTACGACCCGGTGAAGGACTTCGCGCCCGTGACCGAGGTCGCGTGGACGCCCAACGTGCTGGTGGTGAACCCCGCCCTGCCCGTCTCGAACGTCAAGGAATTCGTCGCGTACGCGAAGGCGCATCCGGGGCAGCTCAACTTCGGCTCCGGCAGCACGGGGAGCGCCGGACACCTCGCCGGCGAGCTCTTCAAGACGATGGCCGGCGTGCAGATGGTGCACGTGCCGTACAAGGGCGCGGGCCCGGCGATGCAGGACCTCATCGGCGGCCAGATCCAGCTGATGTTCGACAACCTCGCCTCGTCGCTGGGCCAGATCCGCGCGGGCAAGGTGAGAGCGCTCGCGGTGACGACGGAGAAGCGCTCCTCGCTCGCGCCGGAGCTTCCGACCATCGCCGAGAGCGGGCTCCCGGGCTTCGACATCAGCACGTGGTTCGGCGTCTTCGCGCCCGGCGGCACGCCGCAACCGGTCGTGGAGCGGCTGCACGACGCATTCGTCGATGCGCTGCAGGCGCCCGACGTGCAGGCGACGATGAAGAAGATGGGCGCGGAGCCGGTCGGAAACACGCCCGCGCAGTTCGCCGCCTACATCCGCTCCGAGGCGCAGAAGTACGCGAAGGTGATCAAGGCCTCCGGGGCCCGGGTCGACTGAAGATGGTCCGGCGCTTCGCGTGGATCACCGCGATCGCCGGCTCGGTGATCTTCGCCGCGATCACCGCGGCGCTGTTCTCCTCGCAGAGCCACATCCGCATCCCGGCGATCACGGCGCTCGTCACCTTCAGCGCCATCATCCTTTCGCACCTGGGCGGGATCGAGAACGGGCTCGCGCTGCGCGAGGAGGCGGGCACGGAGGCGACCCGCGCCACGGCGCTCGTCCTCGGCACGGTGCCCTCGCTCGCCGCCTGGGGCGTGCTGTGGCTGCCCACGCCCCATTGGCAGGTGGGCGCCTCGCTCGCGCTTTTCGCCGCCGTGTGGGCCGCGGACCTGTGGCTCGCGCGGCACGGCCTCGTCCCGGCGTGGTTCGTGGACCTGCGCACGGCGGTCACCGCCGTCGTGTGCGTGATCCTCGCGATCGCCTGGGCGCTGCTCTAGCCGCGTCCCCTCGCCTTGCCGCCGGGCGTCGCGTGGCGGCGCAGCCACGCGAAGAACTCGCGGTGCCAGAGGCGCGAGTTCTGGGGCTTGAGGATCCAGTGGTTCTCGTCGGGGAAGTAGACCAGCCGCGCGGGCACGCCCTTCGCCTTGAGCGTGTTGTAGTACTGCAGCGCCTGCGCGTCGGGCACGCGGTAGTCGAGCTGGCCGTGGATCACCAGGGTCGGCGTCTTCATGCGCCGCGCGCGCACGCGCGGGTTCTCGGCCTCGACCTTCGCGGGGTTCTCCCAGTAGAAGGCGCCGAGCTCGCGCGCGTGGGAGTAATACACGTCGTCCGCGAACATCGAGACCCAGTCGTAGCAGCCGGCGTGGCACACGTAGGCCTTGTACCGGTCCGTGTGCCCGTTCATCCACGCGACCATGTATCCGCCGTAGCTTCCACCCGCCGCGACCAGGCGCTCGCGATCGATGTAGCCCTGGCGCAGCAGGAAATCCGTCGCGGACTCGATGTCGACGAGCTCGCGCTTGCCCCACTCGCCTTCGATGCACTCGGTGAAGCGATGGCCGAAGGAGCTCGAGCCGTGGTAGTTCACGCAGGCGACGACGTAGCCCTGCGCCGCGAGCAGGTGGCTGTTCCAGCGGAAATGGAAGGTGTCGGCATGGGTCGCGTGCGGACCGCCGTGGATGTTCTGCAGCAGCGGCCATTTCTTCTTCGGATCGAAGTCCGGCGGGTACACCACCCACATCTGCACCTTCTCGCGATTCCAGCCGTCGAGCTCGAACTCGCGCACGCTGCCGAACCTCACCCCGGCGAGCACGCCCTCGTTGAAGCGGTCGATGCGCCGCTCCGCCTCCTCGGGGGCGGTCCGGAACACCGCGGGCGGCGCGCTGATCGCG
>DATIVM010000490.1:0-2804 GCA_035465975.1 Usitatibacter sp. | reverse complement strand
CTCGACCAGGATCCCGCCGTGCAGAAGCGCCTGCGGCAGGTGCAGGAGGACTTCCTCGCGGACCTGTACCTCAAGAAAGCGGAGAAGGACGCGATGCCGGCCAACATGGAGCAGCGCGCGCGCGAGCTCTACGCGGCCGATGCGGACAAGTACACGCAGCCGCCGCAGGTGAACATGCAGCAGATCGTGATCGACCTGAAGGGCCGCACGCGCGAGATGGCGCTCAAGCGCGCCCAGGAGGTTCACGGCGAGGCGAAGTCGGGAAAGGACTTCCTCGAGCTCGCGCTCAAGTACACCGACGAGCAGACGACGCGCGGCGGCATGCGCGGCGAGCTCGGCTGGAACGATCCGGATAAGTTCGTGGCGCCGGTGCGCGACGAGCTCGCGAAGATGAAGAAGGGCGACATCTCCCCGCCGGTCGAGACGGAATTCGGCTACGTGGTGCTGAAGCTCGTGGACCGCAAGCCCGCCGAGAAGCTGCCGTTCGATGCGGTGAAGGAGCGGATCATCAAGGAGGAGACCGCGCGCATCCAGAAGGACCGGCTCGACGCGCTGATCCGCGAGATCCGCTCGTCGCCCACCGCGCACGTGGATCCCGAAAAGGTGAAGGCCCTCGTGATCCCGGTCGATGCCGACAAGGTGAAGCGCGCCCTCGAGGAGGGCGCGAAGAAATAGGCCCGCCCGCCGCGCGCCATGCCGACGATCCGCGTCTTCATCGGCTACGACGACCGCGAGGCGGCCGCCTTCAGCGTGCTCGCGCACTCGATCCACGCGCGCGCGAGCGAGCCGGTGTCGATCGCGCCCCTCAGGCTCTCGGAGCTCGCCGGCGTGTACCGCCGCGAGCGCAACCCGCTCCAGTCGACCGACTTCTCGTTCTCCCGCTTCCTCACGCCGTGGCTGTGCGACTACCAGGGCTGGGCGATCTTCATGGACTGCGACATGCTGGTCCTCGACGACATCGCGAAGCTCTGGCGCATGCGCGACGACCGTTACGCGGTGCAGGTGGTGAAGCACGTGCACGTGCCGAAGGAGGAGGTCAAGTTCCTCGGCGCGGTGCAGACGAAGTACGAGAAGAAGAACTGGTCCTCGGTCATGCTGATGAACTGCGCGCAGTGCCGCGCGCTCACGCCGGAGTACGTGAACTCCGCCTCGGGGCTGGAGCTGCACCAGTTCAAGTGGCTCGAGGGCGACCACCGGATCGGCGAGCTCCCGCACGCCTGGAACCACCTGGTGGGCTACGATCCGCCGCGGCGCGACGCGAGCCTCGTGCACTACACGATCGGCGGGCCGTACTTCGAAACGTACCGCGAATGCGAGTACGCGAAGGAGTGGTTCGCCGAGCGCGATGCGATGCTGCGCGTGGCGCAGCGCGCCCGGGCGGCGAGCTCCTGACGGCGCCGCGCCGCCCGCCATCGCCATGAGCTCGTCCCCGCGCCCCGCCGCTGCTTCTCCGCGCTGGGGGTGGCTCCTCGCGTCGTTCGTCCGCCGCGAGGTCCTGAACCGCTACACCGGCAGCGCCTCGGGCCTCGCGTGGACGCTGCTGCATCCCCTCGCGCAGCTCGCGATCTTCTCCTTCGTCTTCTCGCGCATCTTCAGGATCGGCGTGCCGGCCGGGTATCCGGGCGTGGGCTACGTGACCTTCGTCGCGATCGCGCTCTGGCCGTGGATCATGTTCTCGGAGGGTTTGCAGCGCGGCATGGGCTCGATCGCGGCGAACGCCGGCCTCGTGCGCAAGGTGGCGTTCCCGCACCGCCTGCTGGTCTTCGCCGCGATCCTCGGCACCTGCGCCGTGCACTGCGCGGGCTACGTGGCGGTGCTCGTCGTGCTCAAGATCGCGGGCGAGCCGATCCGCCTCTCGGCCCTGCCGCTCGCGATCGCGCTCCTGGTGCCCTACATGCTGCTCGCCACCGGCATCGCCGCGTTCCTGGCGGCGCTGCAGACGCTCCTGCGCGACGTGGAGCACGTGCTGCAGGTGGTGCTGCAGGTGCTCTTCTATGCCTCCCCGATCCTCTATCCCGCGAGCCTCGCGCCGGCGTCCGTCGCGCCCTACATGCAGCTGAACCCGCTCGGCTGGTTCTCGGAGCGGCTGCGCCAGGTGCTGCTCCAGGGCTCGGGCCCCGTGGCGGGCGACCTCGCGGTGGCGCTCTTCTGCGTGCTCGTGCTCGCCGCCGGCCTCTGGTTCTTCGAGCGGCTCTCGCCCCACTTCGAGGATTTCCTGTGATGCCCGCCGAGGCGGCGCGCGCGGTCTCCGAGGGCAACCGCCTGCGCAAGGAGGGCCGGCTCGCGGAGGCGGTCTCGGCATACCGGCGCGCGGTGGCGCTCTCGCCCGAAGCGGGCGACGCGCACTACAACCTCGGAATCGCGCTCCGTGAGGCGGGCGAGCTGCGCGAGGCGGCCCTGGAATTCCGCGCCGCGGCAAGGCTCGATCCGCGCGACATGGACGCGGTCCAGAACGTCGTGGAGACGCTCGCGCGCGCCGCCGAGCGCGGTGCACGCCTCTTTCCTGCCGTGGCTGCGGCGCCGCCCCCGTCCGCCGCGCCGTTCTCGATCGTCGTCTGCAGCGCGCACGACGACCGGCTCGCGCGCATGCAGGCGTCGTTCCGTGCGGCGCTCGCCGGGCGCGACCACGAGTTCGTGGTGATCCGCGATGCGCGCTCGCTGAGCGAGGGCTACCAGCGGGGGCTCGCGGCCGCGCGGCACGAGCGGGTGGTCCTCTGCCACGACGACGTCGAGCTCGCCTCGGCGGACCCGTTCGCGGCCCTGCAGCGCGCGCTGGAGGGACACAACATCGTCGGCCTGGCGGG
>DATIVM010000489.1:0-7375 GCA_035465975.1 Usitatibacter sp. | reverse complement strand
ATGAACTCGCTGATGACGATGCGCTTCATCGGTCCTCCGGGTGAGCCCGCGAGTCTAGCGGCCGGCCACGCGGCGCGCCAGGTACGCGGTCACCTCCTCGCGGTCGTGCGAGAGATGCTTCATGCGCAGGTAGTAGCCGCCGCCGCCGAGCGCCTCGTCGATGAGGCCCCGGCAGCGCTCGACCTCCTCCCAGCGCTTCTTCATCGGGAGCTTCAGGTTGAAGAGAGCGCCCTGGCACCATCCCTCGCCCACCCATCGCGCGGCGAGGCGCGCGATGCGCGACGGGCTCTCCACCATGTCGCACACCATCCAGTCCACCGGCTCCGAGGGACGGAAATGGAATCCGTCCTCGCGCCGGTGCTTGACGAGCCCGCTCTCCAGGAGCGCGGGATCGATCGCGCCGTTGTCGACGGCGACGACGCGCATGTGGCGCTGCACGAGCTGCCAGGTCCAGCCGCCGGGCGAGGCGCCGAGGTCCACGGCCGTCATGCCCGGCGCGAAGAGCTTCTCGCGCGCGCGGTCGTCGAAGAATTCGAGCAGCGCCTCGGCGAGCTTGACCGCCGAGCGCGACGGCGCGGCGGACGGCATGCGCAGCCGCGCGATCCCCATGGGCCAGGGCGAGCTGTTCGCCACGGCGGCGACCCCCACGTAGCACGCGCGCCCTCCCACGAAGAACACGTGCAGCCGCTCCTCGGCCTTCGCGTCGTCGATCGCCACGCCCGCCTTGCGGAGCGCCTTCTCGAGGTGCGGCGTGAGCGGTCGCGTGAGCGTGGCGAGCGCCTTGCCCTCGTTCGTGTCGGGCATCTCGATCCACAGGGCGCGGAAGCGCCGGCCGAGCGCGCGCGCCGCCTCCACGATGGGCCCCACGCGATCGGCTTCCGGAAGGCCGGACCGCAGCTCCCCGACGCGCACCATCTGGCGCGGGAACACGAGGCGGCGGAAATCGAGGTGCTTGCCGAGATCGACGCCCATGTCTTCCTGGTGCGCGTGGAACACCGCGAAGCCGCTCGCGGGCCGCGCCTTCACGTAGCCCTCGACGCCCATCCCGGCCGCGACCGACGTGATCTCCTGGGCGCACTCCTTCTCGAAGCCCGCGCGGCACTCGAGCAGGATGCGCGAGGCGCTCACACGGGCCGCGCGTCGCGGAACAGGGCGAAGAAGTTGGCGCTCGTCGCGCGCGCCACCTCTTCCGGCGGGACGGCGCGCAGCCGCGCGATCTCCTCGGCGACGTGCCGCACGTAGGACGGCTCGTTGGTCTTGCCGCGGTGCGGGACCGGCGCGAGGTACGGGGAATCGGTCTCGACCAGCATGCGGTCGAGCGGCACGCGCACCGCGACCTCGCGCAGCGCCTGGGCGTTCTTGAACGTGACGATCCCGGAGAACGAGATGCGGAAGCCCATCGCCATGGCGGCCTCGGCCACTTCCCAGGTTTCGGTGAAGCAATGCATCACGCCGCCCACCTCGCGCGCCCGCTCCTCCTCCATGATGCGCAGCGTGTCCGCGGCCGCCGCGCGCGTGTGGATGACGAGGGGCTTGCCCGCCTCGCGCGCCGCGCGGATGTGCGCGCGGAAGCGCTCGCGCTGCCACCCGGTGTCGCCCTCCACGCGGTAGTAGTCGAGGCCGGTCTCGCCGATCGCCACCACCTTGGGGTGGCGCGCCATGCGCACGAGCTCGTCGACGCCCGCCTCCCGATCGTCGCGTCGCTCGTCGGGATGCACGCCGGCCGAGCACCACAGGTTCGGTCGCGAGCCGGCGACCTCGAGCACGGCGGGAAAGGTGGCGAGGGTGGTGCTGATGGTGAGCGCGTAGTCCACGCCGCCCTCGGCCATGCGGCGCATCACGCCGTCGAGGTCGGCCCGCAGCTCGGGGAAATCCAGGTGGCAATGGGAGTCGACGAGCATGGCTCGCATTCTACCGGGGGTAGGAATCCCCCCACACGCGATTCGGAAGCGGGGCGATGGCCCGGGGACCGCCGACGGCAGGACAGTGATAGGAGCACCACGGAATCTTGGAGGAAGCCATGAACCGCAAGATGATCCCGGTCGCGCTGGCCGGCGCGCTCGCCGCGGCCGGGGCGATCGCCGCGCATGGCGCGGAGCGCGTGTACCGAATCGAGAGCGACTACGCCCACCGCTTGCCCGCCGCGCCCGCCTGGAACCTCGCTGCGGGCGACGCGATGTGCCGCCTGAACGTCTGGGTGGACGATCGCGCCCGCATCAAGTTGCGCGGCGACCGGATCGAGGTGGAGACCGATTCGGGAAGGCACAGCTACGACCAGGGCAGCGCCTGCACGCAACCCCTGCCCCACCACCCGGTCGACAACTTCCGCGTCGTCGTCGAGCACGGGCGCGGCTCCGTGATGGAGGTGCGCAGCCCCGAGCGGCGCAACCGCTATACGGGCACGGTGAGCGTGGACGACCCGCAGGACGGCGGCGACACCTACCAGCTCGTCATGGCATGGCACAACCCCGGGGTCGTGGTGGGCAGCGCGCCCGTCATCGCGCCCCCGGTGGTCGTCGCGGACAACGGCACGTTCGACGACGTCCGGGCGTGCCAGGACCGCGTCCGCGCGCATTTCCTCGACCGCAACTCGGGCGGCGCTTACCTCGAGTTCGATTCGGCGCCGTTGCGCGAGTCGATCGGCAGCGCGACCCGCGATGTGGTCCGCGGGGATGCCTGGGCGCACGACCGCAACGAGGCGCGGCCGATCACCTACCGCTGCGTGATCGACCATGGCGACCAGCGCATCGTCTCGGCCGACTACGACCTCGTGCCGAGGCCGCGGCTCTCCTCGATCCAGTAGCGCCTAGCCGCGGTACATCCAGTCCCGGGTGAGCGGCAGCGCCGTGCGCCCGGGACGCGTGCGCTTCGAGGCGAGCACCTGGTGGATCGAGATCCACCCCTGCTCGAAGCCGTAGGCGCAGCCGGCGAGGTACACGCGCCAGATGCGCGCGGTGCGCTCGTTCGAGGCGGCGACCGCCTGCGGCAGCGCGCGCTCGAAGTTGGCGCTCCAGTGCGCGCAGGTCTTCGCGTAGTGGGGACGCAGGCACTCGACGTCGTGCACCTCGAGGTCGGCGGCGCTCATGTCGTGGATCGCGCGGTGCAGGTGCGGGAGCTCCCCGCGCGGGAACACGTAGCGGCCGATGAACTCGCCGGCGCCCATGCCCACGGCGCGGTTGTCCACGTCGACCGACGTGATGCCGTGGTTCATGAAGAGGCCCTTCTCCTTGAGGAGCCGGCGCACCGTGCCGAAGTACGTCGGCAAGTTCTTCAGGCCCACGTGCTCGAACATGCCGACGCTCGCGATCTTGTCGTACACCTCCTCGCCCGGCACGTCGCGGTAATCCTGCAGCAGCACGCGGCAGCGGTCCTGCAGCCCCGCGGCGCGGATGCGCTCGTTCGCGAGGCGGAACTGGTTCTCGGAGAGCGTGATGCCGGTCGCGTCCACGCCGAACTTCTCCGCGGCGCGGAGCGCGAGGGCGCCCCAGCCGCAGCCGATGTCGAGGAGCTTCTCCCCGGGCTTGAGCATGAGCTTGGTGCAGATGTGGTCGAGCTTCTGCAGCTGCGCCTGCTCGAGCGTGTCGTCTTCCTTCCTGAAGTAGGCGCACGAGTAGACCATGCGCGGGTCGAGCCAGAGGGCGTAGAACTCGTTCGAGACGTCGTAGTGGTGGCGGATCGCCTCGCGGTCGTCGCGCTTGGTGTGGCGCGAAGGCCCGGGCAGCGAATCGAACAGCGGCTTCGGCCCGGAGCGCGAGATCGCCTCGGCGCTGCGGATCGCCGCGTTGAGGTCGCCCTCGAGGTCGGCGTAGCCGTCGATGTAGGCCTCGGCGAGCGAGAGCAGGCTCGGCTTCATGAGCGCGGAGGCGGCGCGCGTGCCCTTCAGCCGCAGCGTCACCTGGGGCTCCTCGGAGAAGGCGACCTCGCGGCCATCCCAGAGCACGAGCCTCACCGGCGCGTGCACGTTCTTCTTCATGTTCGAAAGGGCATGTTCGAGCGGACGTTCCCAGAACACGGCGTTCCCTCCTGGCGGCGAAACGAAAGGCGCCCGGGCGGACCCGGGCGGGTCAGATCGTATGCGTCGGGCGCGAGGACTGCAGCGCGCCGGCGAGAAGGCCTTCGACCTTCCTGCGCAGCTCGCGCGCCGCTTCGGTGTCCTGCAGCTGCACGCCGATGCCCTGCGGACGATTGCCCGCGCCGTGCGCCGGGTTGATCCAGGCCACGGTGCCCTGCAGCGGAATCTTGTTCGGGTCGTCGAGCAGCGTGAGCAGGATCAGCACTTCCTCGCCCAGCGAATGGGACCGGTTGCTGGGCAGAAAGATTCCGCCGTGCTTGAGCAGCGGGATCCAGGCCGCGTAGAGAGCGGACTTGGACCGGATCACCAGGGTGAAGACCCCGGGTCGGTTGACGACGGTTTCGGCGGTTGCGACTTCGCTCATGGCCTCGCTCCGATGGTGGCCCGATTGTAGGCCATCAGCAGGTGCTCGGCCAGCAGGCGCGGATTGAGGGGGTGCGAGGCGAGCCGGCGGGCCGCGGCGAGCTCGCGGTCGAGCGCGAAGAGCGCATCGAGGTCGGCCGAGCGCTGGCGCGCCTCGAGCGCCGCCGCGAGCTCTGCGTGATGGCGCGCCTTTCCGGCGAGGCGCACGCGCACGAGGTCCTGCACCCAGGTCTGCATCCAGAAGATGAGCCGCTCCACCGCGCCCCGGTCCACGGAGGCGGCGAACGCGAGCACGTCCGCGCCGCCGGGCTTCGCGAGCTCGGCGAGGAGCTTGCGGCGGAACTGCGCTTCCTCGGGCGCGGAGAGCTCCTGCGCGAGAAGCGGCGCCCCGCCCGCCGTCCCGAGCGCCGCCTCGGCCTCCGCCACCCCGTTCGCGCGCAGCCACGCGAGCGCGGCGGCGCGGTCCGGCATGGGCAGCGCGAGCATGCGGCAGCGGCTGCGGATGGTCGCGAGGAGGCGCGCGGGGCGATCGGAGGCGAGCGCGATGAGCGTGGCGGGCGGCGGCTCCTCGAGGGTCTTGAGGAGCGCGTTGGCCGCCGCCGGATGCAGCGACTCGGCCGGATGCAGCAGCAGCACGCGGAAGCCCGCGCGGTGGGTGCTGAGCGAGATGAAGCCGGCGACCGCGCGCACCTGGTCGACCTTGATGACCAGGCTCTTCGCCTTCTCCGCCTTCCCGCCCTCGCCTTCGGCGCCCTCGTCCTCCTCGTCGGCCGCCTCCGGCACGATCTCGCGCAAGTCGGGGTGGTTCCCCTGCTCGAGCCAGTGGCACGACTCGCATTCCCCGCAGGCGAGACCCGACCGCGGCCGCTCGCACAGCACGGCCGCGGCGAGGGCGCGGATGAACCGCGTCTTGCCGATGCCCGCCGCGCCGTGCACCAGGATCGCGTGCGGCAGGCGCTCGCGGTCGGCCACGAGGCGCGCGAGCGACGCTTCGTGCCAGGGGAACGGCCTCACGCGAACGCCTTCTCGAGCGCCGCGGCGAGCCGCTCGCGCACCTGCTCGACGGTCGCGGCGGCGTCGATCACGTGGATGCGCCGCGGATGCGCCCGCGCGCGCTCGAGGTACGCCTCGCGCACGCGGCGGAAGAAATCCTCCTGCTCGCGCTCGAACTTGTCGGCCGCGGCGGCGCGTTCGCGCTGGCGCCGGGCGGCGAGCGCCGGGTCGAGGTCGAAGAGAAACGTCGCGTCGGGCTGCAAATGCGGGTGCACGATGCGCTCGAGCGCCGCCACCGCGTCGCGCGCGAGCCCCCGGCCGCCGCACTGGTAGGCGTAGGTCGAGTCGCTGAAGCGGTCGCAGAGCACCCAGCGGCCCGCGGCGAGGCTCGGCTCGATGAGCGTCTCCACGTGGGCGCTCCGGTCGGCGAACATCGCGATCGCCTCGGCGAGGGGCGTGGCGGGATGGTGCAGGATCACCTCGCGCAGCGCCTGCCCGAACGGGGTGCCGCCCGGCTCCCGGGTGACGAGCACCTCCACCCCGCGCGCGCCGATGCGCTCGCGCAGGAAGTCGAGGTGCGAGGATTTCCCCGCGCCGTCGATGCCTTCGAGCGTGATGAAACGGCCGCGTCGCGCCATGTCGCTCCCGGAACGCGCCTTCACGAGGAGGCGCGGTGCAGCTGGTATCTTGCCACCGCCCGGTTGTGCTGCTCGAGCGTGCGCGAGAATTCGTGCGAGCCGTCGCCGCGCCCCACGAAGTACAGGAACTCGCTCGGCGCCGGATGCACCGCCGCGCGCAGCGCCTCCTCCCCGGGCATCGCGATGGGCGTGGGCGGGAGGCCGCCGCGCGTGTACGTGTTCCACGGCGTGTCCTGCTCGAGGTCCTTCTTGCGGATGTTGCCGTCGAAGCGCTCGCCCATCCCGTAGATCACCGAGGGGTCGGTCTGCAGCCGCATGCCGCGCCTCAGCCGGTTCACGAACACGGAGGCGACCAGCGGCCGCTCGCCGGGCACCGCCGTCTCCTTCTCCACGATCGAAGCGAGGATGAGCGCCTCGTAGGGGCTCGCGAGCGGCAGGTCCGGGTCGCGCCCGGCCCACGCCTCCTCGAGCCGCTTCGCCATCGCCGCGTGGGCGCGCCGCAGGATGTCGAGGTCGTTCGAGCCGGGCGAGAAGCGGTAGGTGTCGGGGAAGAGCCAGCCTTCGAGGGAGCCGCCCTCGATGCCGAGGAGCGCGGCGACCTCGGCCTCGCTCTTCGCGGCGAGCGTGTGGCGCACCTGCGCGTTCGCCGCGAGCTCGGCGAGCCACTGGCGCGACGTGGTGCCCTCGACGAACAGGATTTCGGCGAGCACCACGTCGCCGCGCGCGAGCTTGTCGAGGATCTCGAGGGGCGTGAGCGCCGTTTCGAGCCGGTAGGTGCCGGCGCGGATCGCGCCCGCCTTGCGCAGCATCCGGCCGAGGATCCAGAAGCTCTCGCCCTCGGCGAAGAGCCCGCCCGCGGCGAGCTCGCGCGAGACGGTCTTCAGGCTCGAGCCCGGGCGCACCGTGAACTCGTAGGGGACGGCGGGAAGCCGCACCGGATGGTGCGCGAACCACGCGAGCCAGGCGGACGCGGCGCCGGCGACGAGCAGGAGGGCGAGCAGCCCCGCGCGCAACGCGCGACCCGCCGGGCCGCGCCGCCGCCGGTCAGTGGAAGCGGCGGAACGCGAGCGTCCCGTTGGTGCCTCCGAAGCCGAACGAGTTGGAGAGCGCCGCCTCGATTTTCATCTCGCGCGCGGCGTTCGGGACGTAATCCAGGTCGCACGCCGGGTCCGGCGTGAGGATGTTCATGGTGGGGGGCGACAACTGGTGGTGGATCGCGAGCACCGTGATGATGGCTTCCACGCCGCCCGCCGCGCCGAGGAGGTGGCCGTGCATGGACTTGGTCGAGTTCACCGCGAGGCTGCGCGCG
>DATIVM010000488.1:0-7937 GCA_035465975.1 Usitatibacter sp. | reverse complement strand
GGTAGCCCACGCGGGTCGCGACCTCCGCGAGCGGAAGCGCGGACTGCGCGAGGAGCGCCTTCGCCCGGTCCATGCGCTGCCACGTGATGAAGAGATGCGGCGGCTGCCCCGTCGACTGCTTGAACATGCGCGCGAAGTGGTACGGGCTCATGTGCACCGCGGCGGCGAGGTCGCGGACCTGGATCGCCTCGGCGAGCCGCTCCTCGATGAGCGAGAGCACGCGCTGCAGCCGGTGCGGCGCGAGGCCCGGGAACGCGGCGACCTCCGTCGGGCGCGCGTAGCGCGTCGCGAGGTGCAGCGCGAGGTCGTCGCCCACCGCCTGCAGCCATTCGGCAGCCGGCGCGCCGCCCGGGGCGAGGCTTTCGGAAATCAATCCCGCGAGGCCGCGCACGAAGCCGTCGTCGCCGAGGTGGCACTCGCGGATCTCGCGCGCGTGGCCGAGCGCCTCGCGCGTCCTGCCGGCCCAGCGGGCCGCATCGAGCCGCGCGAGGAGGAGCGCCCCCTCGTGCTCGACCACGAGCGCATGGCGGCCGGGCGACGGCAGGATCGCGATGTCCGGATCGGCGAGGTCGGCCTCGCGCGCCCGGCCCGCGCCATCCGCGAACCGGGCGTGGCACGCCGCGCCCGCGAAGGGCACGGCGACCGCGATCTCCCCGGATTCGACGATGATCTCTTCGCCCGTGCGCAGCTCGCGAAATTCGACGCTCATCGTGTCGCAGGCGGCGATGCGCGGGGCGGCCCGGGCGGGGGGAATCGCCGCGGAGGCGGCCGGCCACGAAGCGACCGGCAACTGGGAGGGAAGGACTTCCATGGCCGGAATCCCTGGACCGTGTAGCGCAATGACAGGGCGGCGGCGAAAGCGTTCGCGGCGGCATGCGCCCGCGCCGCGGCGCGGGCTCTTCCGGAATAGCCGCCGCGGCTCATGCGGCGGTTCGACCCGGCGGCGCCGAGCGCGCCGCCTCGCGGCGACGCATCCGCAGCGCATACAGCATGAAGGCCACGACCGCGACGTTGATCGCGAACGCGGTCGCCGCCACCCACCCTTCGCCGCGCAACAGCCGCTGGATCTCGAACGGCAGGTAGATCGCGCCGCTCAGCGCCGCGAATCCCTCCGCCCATCCGCGCTGGCGCCACAGCCCGTAGGCCTCGATGAACCGCACCGTGCAGTAGCCGGCGGCGCCCGCCGCGAGGAGCCACAGGCCGTGGTCGGTCACGCGCGCGGCCGCGTGCAGGAAGATCTGCGGATAGTGCTTCGCGGGATTGAGGTGCAGGTGGCGCACGATCACCTCGGCCACGTGCTGCACGTCCTTGTGCACGAGCGAGAGCAGGCCGAACCCCGCGAGCAGCACCAACGCGCCCTTGGTCGCCTCGAGGAGCGCCACGGCGCGAATGGCTTCCTTGCGCTGTTCCGGTGTCAGGGCGAAACCTTTCCTTCCCGTCGAGCGGGATCGCAACGGCCGGGCAAGCCGGGCCCGCGCTTCCCATTTTGCGGCCGGAGGCCGTCGATGCGCCTGCTCCTCGTGAACCCGCGCTTCCCGGAAAGTTTCTGGAGCTTCCGCTGGGCGGTGGACGGTTGCGGGCGTAGCCGCGCGGCGCGCGCCCGCGCGGCCCGCCCTGGCGCCCTAGCCCTTGAGGCAGCTCCCGAGGAACGCGCGCCGCTCGTCGCCACGGAGCTTGCGGCGGTCGGCCTCCGCGCTGCACGGGCGCAGCCTCGCGCCGTCCGCCTCGGCGGCGACCGGCGCCTTCGCGTCGTGCTTCCTCAGGCACTCGCTCATGAATTCGCGGCGCTCGTCGGCCTTCAGGCCGCGCGTCTGGTGGGCGCAGGCGGCGAACTTCTCGCGCTGGGTCGGGGGATGGCTTTCGGAGTCGGCGGCGCGCAGCGGGGCGGCGCCGAGTGCGAGCGCGATGGCGCACGCGGCGAGGTAAAGATGTCTCGGTTTCACGGCTTCCTCGTTCGGTTCGGTTGGGGGACCCGCGGGAGGAACCGGCGTCCCGCCCCGCGGGAGCGCCCATCAGACGCCGGAGCGCGCCCCGGCGCCACCGAAAATCCATTCCCGGACAAACGAATAACCGCGCCCGGAAACGATCCCACACGCTTTCGGGTCATCCGCCTACCCCGCGATTCGGACGATTTCGGCCCGCATTTGGGAGTTTCGCCCATGGCGCACGCCGCGCCCGGCGAGGACACTGGGTCCATCGAGGGCGCCCATCGCGCCCGGCAGGAGGCCCCGATGAAACCGCTCAGCACCGAAAGGCTCCAGGAAGAGAACTGCGTGCACTCGGCGAGCGGCGGGCGCAGCGAGGACAACTGCGGCCTCGGCTTCCGTCCCGCGTTCCTCGACTTCGAGACGCAGACCGTCTACCCCTGCCGCTTCGCGAACGGCATGCTGGCGCCCTTCCACGTGCTCGACGGGCTTCCGGACGAAGTGGTGATCGACCGCACGCCGTCCGGGCGCGTGGTGGCGGCGAAGGCGACCCTCATCTCCGGCTTCGTGCGCAACGGTTTCTTCTACACCCGCACCGCCGCGGCCCGCGCCGCGGCCGAATGGCGGCTGTAGCCCGGATTTCCTCTCGACGCTCCTTGCCGCGCCGCGCGCGATGCGCCGCGCGGTTTTTTTTTCGCCCGTCGCCCACCGCGCTCCCCGCGTTCCGTGTTTCAGCCTTAACCGGAACGCAATGTGACGCGCCTCCATCGAATGGCATGATTCGCGTCGAACACCTCGAACTCATCCAGGGAGAAACCCCATGGCCCGTGTGGTCAAGCGCCATCGAGACCAGCCGTACGAAGTGACGGTCGGCGGCGAGACGCAGTACATCTGCGCTTGCGGCCTTTCCAACAACCTTCCGTTCTGCGACGGGAGCCACGCGCTCGCGGCGGGCGAGGCGCCCGGCAAGCTCTACTGGTACGACGCGGACGGCGAGCGGCACGAGGCGAAGGAAGGCTATCCCGGCATCCGCGAAGACGCGGCGCCCTAGCCGCCATGCCGCTCTTCGACACGGCGCTGCGCGCCCGCGAGGAAGTCGCGCGCGCAACGATGGCCTTCCGCTTCGATCGCCCGGACGGATTCACGTACAAGCCCGGGCAGGCGGTCATCCTCATGCTGGTCGACCCGCCCGAGACCGACGCCAAGGGCGACTCGCGCACCTTCTCGCTCGCGAGCGCGCCCGCGGAGGGGGCGCTGCAGATCGCGACGCGCATGCGCGACACGGCGTTCAAGCGCGTGCTCGCGAAGCTCGAGCCCGGCGCGCCGATCAAGGTCCGCGGCCCGATCGGCAATTTCACGCTGCCCGACGATCCCGCGCGGCCCGTCGTGATGCTCGCCGGGGGCATCGGCATCACGCCCTTCATGAGCATGCTGCGGCAGGAAGATCGCGACGGCTCGCGGCGCACGCGCGTGCTGCTCTACTCCAACCGCAGCGAGGCCGACGCGCCCTTCCTCCCCGAGCTGCGCGGCCTCGCGCGCCCGGGAAGCGCGCTGCGGCTCGCGAGCGTCGTGACGGAGACCGCGCCGGCGCCCGGCACCTGGGGCGGCATCGCGGATCCGCAATTCATCGCCCGCGAGCTGCGCGGCATCGAGGACCCGGTCTACTACCTCGCCGGCCCGCCGGGCATGGTGGGGGCGCTGCGCAAGGCCCTCGTCGCGATGGGCGCGGCGCAATCGGCGATCCGCACCGACGAGTTCTACGGCTACTAGGCCGGCCGTCGCCCACCTGGGGTAGCCCGCGGGAACCTGATCTGGATCAAGGGATTTCGATCCCGCGCTTCCGCGCGCGCGCCGCGCCCCTATGATCGTCGTTGGCATCTCCATCCCCATCGACGAATGACGACGACCCTGCCCGACCTCGACGCGGAGGGCTACCTCGTGGATCCACGCCACTGGACCGAGGAGGTGGCGCGCGTGCTCGCCGAGCGCGAGAAGATCCAGCTCACCGAAGAGCACTGGGACGTGATCCGCTTCATGCGCGGCTACTGGGAGGAGCACCAGCTCACTCCCGACGCGCGCTTCGTGATCTGGCACCTCATCGAGCGCCAGGGACCGGGCGCGAGGAACCGCCTGTTCGAGCTCTTTCCGTACGGCTATCCCGGCCAGGCCTGCCGCATCGCCGGGATGAAGCGCCCGCGCGCCTGGAGCACGGGATGAGCACGAAGCGCCGGACCGCCGCCGTCGCCGCGGCGGCCGCCGTCGCGATGGCATGGGCCGGCATGGCGATGCCGCAATCCTCCCCGGAAGCCCGCGCGCCGAAGGGCAAGCCGGTCAAGTCGGCCCCGCAGGCCGTGAAGGTGACGCCCGAGATGATCGGCGCGGGACAAGTCTCGAGCGGCGTGGCGCTTCCCGCGATCCCGCCGCTCGCCGGCAACCGCGAGAAGCCGGTTCCCTCGTGGGGCAAGCCCCTGCCCTATCCGATCGTGATCGCCGACCGCCGCAACAACCGGCTGATCGAGGTGGCGCCCGACAAGCGCATCGTGTGGGAATTCCCGTCGCCGAGCCTGCGCATCTATCGCGGCAACGACGACGTGTTCTTCTCGCCCGACGGCCGGCTCCTCGTCGTGAACGAGGAGGACAACTACGACATCCATTTCGTCGACTACGAGAAGCGCGAGCTCTCGTGGACCTTCGGCGCCCCGGACACGAAGGGCGTCGCGCACGGCTACTTCAATTTCCCCGACGACGCGCACCTGATGGCCGACGGCATGGTCGTGACCGCGGACATCCGCAACTGCCGCGTGCTCTTCATCGATCCGAAGAAATCGGTGGTCACGAGCCAGTGGGGCACCGACGGGCGCTGCAAGCACGACCCGCCCGCGTTCCTCGCATTCCCCAACGGCACCACGCCGCTCGACAACGGCGACATCCTGGTCACCGAGATCCCCGACGCGTGGATCAGCCGCATCACGCGCGAGGGCAAGGTGGTGTGGGCGCGCCGCGCCCCGGGCGTGCGCTATCCCTCGGACGCCTTCCCCACCCGCGACGGCCAGGTGATCGTCGCCGACTACTCGAAGCCGGGAAAGGTCGTGATCTTCGACCCGAAGACCGGCAAGGCGACGTGGGAATACGCCGTGAAGAGCGGCGAGAAGATGCTCGACCACCCTTCGCTCGCGCTGGAGCTCCCGACGGGCGACATCGTCGTGAACGACGACCTGCGCCACCGCGTGCTGGTGATCGACCGCGCGACGAAGGAGATCACGTGGCAGTACGGCGTGACGGACAAGCCGGGCCACGCGCCGGGCTACCTCTTCTATCCCGACGGCATGGACATCGACGTGTTCCGCGACTGGAGGCCGCGCTAGCGGTTCACTCCCACAGGTCCACCGCGCGCCCCGCACCGCGCAGCGCTTCCCCGCGCTTCTGGATATAGCGCTGGAAGCTCGGCTCGCTGCGATAGGCGCCGCTCGCGACGTAGTCGAGCGTGGAAGCGAGGTGGAAGGGGCGCAGGTATCCCTCCGAGCGGAATACCTCGCGGCCGTGCGCATCCAGGAAGAGCAGGGTCGGCGCGTAGGCGACCTGCAGCGCCCGCGCCCAGCGGCGCTCGTCCGTGACGCGTCCCCCGGGCGCGACCACGCGGCGCGGGCCGGCGAGGTCCAGCCGCACCACCGTGAACTTGCCGAGCAGCGCGCGCACCTCGGGCCGCGCGAAGCCCTCGCGCCGCAGCTCCGCGCAATCGCGGCAGCCGTCGTACTCGTAGAGGACCAGCACCGGCTTGCCCGCCGCGAGCGCGCGCGGGAAATCCGGCTCCGCGGAGGCCGGCCCGCCCGCGGCGGCGCTCGCGGCGGAGGCATCCGCCGGGGTGCGCCGCGCGAGATAGTCGGTGAAGGATTCGCCGGGCGCGCGCAGGCTCGCGTAGTCGAGGGCGATGCGCAAGCTCGCGGGCGGGTGGTAGCCGTTGAGGCGCAGCGCCACGCGCCCCTGCTCGTCGAGGAAGAGCAGCGTCGGCGTGTACTGGACGCCCAGCGCGCGCGCGAGCGCCTTCTCGCTCATCGTCCGCCCGTCGGCCCAGGTCACCTCGCGATCGCCCCAGATGTTGAGCGCGATGGCGACGAAATGCCGGCGCGTCTTCTCGACGATGTCGGGTTCGCCGAAGTCCACCTGCATGAGCGCCTTGCAGTAGGGGCATCCGTCCTGGCCGAAGTACACCATGACGCGCTTGCCCTCGCGCGCCGCGTCGCGCACGTCGTCGCGGAAGTCCAGGAAGGACTCGGTGAACCACTTCGGGATCTCGATCGCGTGCGGGCTGGGCTCGGGCGACTGGGCGCGGGCGCCGGTGCCCGCGAGGGCGAAGGCGAAGGCGAGGAGGCCGATCAGGAATCGCGTCGTCATTTCGGCGGCGTGCGGGGCGACCGGACCAGTCTGCCACAGGCATCGGGCCGTGGCGCGCGCGCGTAGAATGGGCGCATGAAATTCCCCGAATTCTTCGACGCGGCGCCGCGCATCCGGCTGCGCGACCCGCTCGCGCAGTTCCTCGGCGCGGCCGAGGACGGCATCCTCGAATACGGCTACGGCGACGCGGTGAAGCTCGCCGGCCACTCCTGTCCCACCGTCGCCTCGGCGTACCTCATGACGCGGGCGGCGCTCGCGGCGCTCTATCCCGGCGAAGTGCCCGAGCGCGGCGCGGTGCGCGTGGAGATGCACGACCCGGCCGAAGAAGGCGTGGCCGGCGTGATCGCGAACGTCGCGGGGCTCCTCACCGGCGCGGCGCAGGCGGGCGGCTTCAAGGGCATCGGCGGGCGCTTCGTGCGCCGCGACCTGCTCTCGTTCGGCCAGCCCATCTCCGGCCAGGTTCGCTTCACGCGCAAGGACACGGGCGCCTCGGTCGGCGTCTCGGCGCGCCTCGATCGCGTGCCCGCGGATCCTCGCGTGGGCATGCTGCTGCCGCGCATCCTCGCGGGGGCGGCGTCGGCCGAGGAGGCGCAGCTCTTCCGCGCGCTGTGGCAGGGCCGCGTGCGCTCGCTGCTGCTCGAGCACGCGGACGATCCGGAGGTGATCGTGGTTCACGCCGAGAAGGCGCAGCGCGCGTGACGGCGCTGCGCATCCCGGCCGTGTACATGCGCGGCGGAACCAGCAAGGGCGTCTTCTTCCGCGCCGCCGACCTGCCCGCCGATCCCGCGCGGCGCGACGCCGTCCTCCTGCGCGTGGTGGGAAGTCCCGATCCCTACGGCAAGCAGATCGACGGCATGGGCGCGGCCACCTCGAGCACCAGCAAGGTCGTGATCCTCTGCCCCTCGACGCGGCCCGATTGCGACGTCGACTACCTCTTCGGGCAGGTCGCGATCGACCGCCCGCTCATCGATTGGTCGGGCAATTGCGGCAACCTCACCGCCGCCGTCGGCCCGTTCGCGCTCGCCGAGGGCTGGATCGACGCGCCGCGCGACGGGCTCGCCGCGGTGCGCATCTGGCAGGCGAACATCGCGAAGCGCATCGTCGCTCACGTGCCGGTCCGCGGCGGCGACGTGGTGGAAGAAGGGCCGTTCGTGCTCGACGGCGTGGCCTTTCCCGCGGCGGAGATCCGCCTCGAGTTCCTCGACCCGGGCGGCGCCGGCGAGGAAGGCGAATCGGCCGGCGCCATGCTGCCCACGGGCCGCGTGGCCGATGTCCTCGACGTGCCCGGCGCGGGACGCGTCGAGGCGACGCTCATCACCGCGGGCAACCCCACGGTCTTCGTCGAGGCGGCGACGCTGGGCCTCGAGGGCAGCGAGCTGCAGGCGGAAGTGAACGGCAATCGCGAGCTCCTCGCGCGGTGCGAGGCGATCCGCGCGTACGCGGCGGTCGCGATGGGGCTCGCGGCGAGCGCGCGCGAGGCGAGCGAGAAGCGCCTGCACACGCCGAAGATCGCCTTCGTGTCGCGCCCCCGGGCGTACACGGCGTCGAGCGGAAAGCCGGTCGCGCTGCGCGACATCGACATCACGGTGCGCATGCTCTCCATGGGGCAGCTCCACCACG
>DATIVM010000487.1:0-3564 GCA_035465975.1 Usitatibacter sp. | reverse complement strand
GGCGGCGCACTACGCGAAGGCGATCGCGGCACGGCCCTCTTCGCCCTACGCCTGGGCGGGACTCGCGGAGGCGAAGTACCGCGCGGGCGACACGGGTGCGACCTTCGAGACGGCGCTCGTGCGCGCCCTTGAGCTGGGCCCCGGGGAGCCGGAGGTGCAGCGGACCGTGGAGGATCTCGGCCTCGCCACGTGGGACGAGATCGCGCCGGAAACGCGGCGCGCGGTGGAGCTCGCGATCGCGAACGGCCTGCGCCGCGACCCGGCCGAGACACTGCAGATCGCGGGGAGACGTGGTAGGCTCGCCGTCGCCTGCGCCCAGCGGGATGCCGTGCCGCAGCGCTCCGGTGAAACGTGGGTCCGATTGTGCAAGGCCAGGGAGGCCAGGACATGAAGAAGATCCTCATGCTGTTCGCCGCGTGCGCGCTGCTGCTGCCCGGGCTCGCGCTCGCCGCCGGCGCCGTGGTGACGACGCTCACCGGAATGGCGCAAGTGCAATCCGGAGCGGCCGCGCCCCGGGCGCTGCGCCAGGGCGACGAGGTGCAGCAGGGCGACACGATCATCACGGGGCGCGGCGCGAGCGTCGTCCTCAAGTTCGACGACGGGCAGATCGTCGGGATGACCGGCGACTCGCGCATGCAGATCCGGACCTACCAGTACCGGCCCGTGCAGCGCACGGGGAGCATCCTGCTCTCGCTCCTGCGGGGCGGCATGCGCGCGATCACCGGACTCATCGGGCGCAACCAGCCGAGCAGCGTGCACTATCGCGCCGCCACCGCCACCATCGGCATCCGCGGCACGGACGTCACGATCGTGACCGACGACGGCGGGAACGTCGTCGTTTCGGTGACCGAGGGCGCGGTGACGTTCACGTACGGCGGCACGACGATCACCATCCCCGCCGGTGCCGCCGCCTACGGAGCCGACGGCAAGATCACGCAGGCCTCGGCGCAGGCCATCTTCGACCGCCTGCCGCCCGCGTTGCAGGAGGCGGTGAACGGGCTCATCGGCCTCACGGACGCGCTCAACCAGGCAGGGCCCGGCTCTCCGCGGGAAGGCGAGCCGAGTCCTCCGCCGCCGCCGACGCCGGGCAGCAACGTGCCGCCGGGCAACGCGGGTGGCGGCACGTCGAGCTCGCGCTAGCCTGAGGATCGAGGCTCCGCTCTTCTGGGGGTACGTGGCGCTGCTGGCGTGGGCGCCGATTCCCCTCGGCAGCAACCGCCCGTGGGCCTGGATGGCGCTCGAGATCGGCGCCTTCGGCCTCGCGGGCCTGTGGTGCGCCGCGTGGGCCGTGGGCGCGGTCCGGCTTCCGGACGCGGCCCGCGCCGCATGGCCCGCGTGGCTCCTGCTCGCCGCGTGGCTCGCGCTGCAGGCGCTCTACGTGGTGCCGCTGCCCCCCGACACCGTCGCATGGCTCTCGCCGGAATCGGCGCGCGTGCAGGGGCTCGCGGATGCGATCGGCGCGCACCGCGAGCTGATGACGCTCTCCATCGACCCCCACGCCTCGCAGGTCTCGCTGCTCGAGTCGTGCGCGTACGTTGCGGTGTTCTTCCTCACGCTCGCG
Source organism: Usitatibacter sp. (assembly GCA_035465975.1). Lineage (GTDB taxonomy): Bacteria > Pseudomonadota > Gammaproteobacteria > Burkholderiales > Usitatibacteraceae > Usitatibacter. Next base: position 2,003 of record DATIVM010000487.1, on the reverse strand, counting down.
CTCGTGAACCGGCGCGCGCGGCTGCTGCGCCTCGCGCAGGTGCTCGTCGGCGCGGCCGTGATTCACGCGACCTACGCGGTCTTCATGCATCTTTACGGCGCGAGCGGCGAGTGGTTCGGCACGCGCATCGCCCACTTCGACTCGGCGAGCGGCACGTACGCCAACCGCAACCATTTCGCGGGATTCCTCGAGATGAGCCTCGCGCTCGGCATCGGCCTGCTGATCGCGGGAATCTCGGAGCGGCGCGCGGACGACTGGCGGCGGTTCCTGCGCAGCTCCCTCGAATGGGTGCTGGGGCCGAAGATGCTGCTGCGGCTGGGGCTGTGCGTGCTCGTGATCGCGCTCACCACGACGCACTCGCGCATGGGGAACATCGCATTCTTCGCATCGCTCCTCGTCGCGGGCGCCGCGGGGCTCGCGCTCTCGCGCCACGCGACGCGCAACACCGTGATCCTGCTCGCGAGCCTGGTCGCGATCGACCTCTTCATCGTGGGGAGCTGGTTCGGCGTCGAGAAGCTCGCGCGGCGCATCGAGCAGACCACCGCCGCCGACGTGCGGCAGCGCGAGGAGCCCGCGGCCTACGCGATCCCCATCATCCGCGACTACGCGCCGTGGGGGACGGGGCCCGGCACGTTCTATGTCGCGTTCCCGAAGTACCGGCCGCCGGAGGTCGCGAACTTCTACGAGTACACGCACAACGACTACGTGCAGCTCGCCTCCGAATCGGGCCTCGCGGGGCTCGCGGTGATCGGGCTCTTCGTGGCGCTGTCGATCGCCGCGGCGCTCGCCGCACAATGGCGCAGGCGCGATCCGCTGATGCGCGGCATGTCCTTCGCCTGCGTGATGGGCGCGACCTCGATCCTCATCCACTCGTGGACCGACTTCAACCTGCAGATTCCCGCCAACGCCGCGTTCTTCATGGTGCTGCTCGCGCTGGGGTGGATCGCGCTCTACCGCGACCGGCAGTCGGTGCCGGGCCTCGCGAACGTGCGGGAGGAGGGGCGCTAAGGCGGCGTCAGTGGAACATGCCGCGCAGGCGCGCGGCGCCGTTCACCCGCACCGCCTCGAGGCGGATGGTCCCGTTGTAGACGCGCGCCTGGTCCTCGCCCTTGCGCACCACCTTCGCCTGGAAATTGCCCTTGCCGCGGTAGATGCCGCCGGCATCCGGGGCCCACTTCATGTCCCAGATGTAGAGCTGGCGCGCGGCCGTGGACTGGAAGAGATCGCCGTAATCCTCGCGAATGCGGTCCTTGCCGCCCTGCTCGATGCGCGCGTCGTCGGCGAAGAGGGCGAGGAAGGACTCGAGGTCGCCCTTCTGGTAGAGCGAGGAGAGCTGCGCGACGAGCGCGACGAGGTCGTTGTCGGTGATGCCGGGGGGCGCGGCTACGGGCGATGCGACAGCCGCTGGCGAAGGCGCAGGGACCGATGCCGGCGCGGGCGCAACCGCAGTACCCTGGGCCGGCGCGGGGGCAACCGCAGCGACCTGGGGCGGCGCCGGCGCAGCCGCAGCGACCTGGGGCGGCGCGGGCTGAGGAGCGGCGGGAACGACCGCTTGCGGCTTTGCGGCGGGTGCTTCCGGTGCGGTGGCGGGAGATGGAGAGGGAAGGGACGTGGCGAGCTGGAGCGGGGGCTTCGCCGGCTCCGGAGGAGGTTCGACGTGCGGCGGTGGAGCAGCCGACGTCGCCGCTTCATGTGCTTGTGGCTGCGGCCGCTGCGGCTCCCTGCCGATGACGTGCCTCTCCGGGGGAGATGGCGATGCGTCCGGCTCCGTCGGACGGCCAGGGCGTTGCGGGGGCTCCCTGGTCGCGGGCGCCGTCGTGCGGATCGCGGGCTGCGCTTCTGGCGGGATCGCGCTCGGGCTGGTCGCGGCCGCCGTCGTGCGGGGCGCGCGTGGCACTTCAGGCGGCATCGTCCTCGGTGCGGTCGGTGGTGCATCGGCCGGAGGCGCATCAGCCGCAGGCTGCCGATCGACGGCGACGACGGCATGCTCGGGGCGCAGGGTC
>DATIVM010000486.1:0-3853 GCA_035465975.1 Usitatibacter sp. | reverse complement strand
GGTTCTACTTCGCCTCGCCCTCCACCTTCTACCGGCTCGCGGGCTGGCTAGCCCCCGCCTTCTTCGCGCTCGCGGCGATCATCGGCGCGGCCGGGCTCTACGTCGGGCTCTTCGTCGCGCCCACCGACGCGCAGCAGGGCGAGGTGTACCGCATCATCTTCATCCACGTGCCCGCCTCGTGGATGTCGATGTTCATCTACTTCGTGATGGCCTGCTACGGCGCCGTCTCGCTCACGTTCAACACGCGGCTCGCGGCGATGATGGCGCGCGCGCTCGCGCCCACCGGCGCCATGTTCACGTTCGTCGCGCTCTGGACCGGGTCCTTCTGGGGCCGGCCGACGTGGGGCACGTACTGGGTCTGGGACGCGCGCATCACCTCCGAGCTGGTGCTGCTCTTCCTCTACTTCGGCTTCATCGCGCTCGCCAACGCGTTCGAGGATCCGCGCCGCGGCGACCGCGCCGCCGCGCTCCTCGCCCTGATCGGCGTGGTGAACCTCCCGATCATCTACTTCTCGGTGAAGTGGTGGAACACGCTGCACCAGGGGTCGAGCGTGAAGTTCACCGGCACCACGATGCAGATCGAGATGCTGTGGGCGATGCTGCTCGTGGCCCTGTCGTTCTGGATGTACTCGATCGGCGCCTCGCTCACCCGGGTGCGCGCGATCATCCTGGAGCGCGAAGGGCGCACCCATTGGGCGCGGGCCCTCGCGACGCCATGAGGCCGCACGAGTTCTACATCTGGATGTCCTACGGAATGACCGCGCTCGCGATCGTCGTCGAGATCGTCGCGCTGCGCGTGCGCCGCACGCGATCGCTGCGACGCATCGAAGAGGAGAGAGACCTTGAAGCCCAGGACTAAGCGTGCGCTGTGGATCGTCGGGGGGCTCGCCGCCCTCGGGGTGGCCACCGCGCTCGTGCTGAACGCCTTCCGATCGAACCTCGTGTTCTTCTTCACGCCGAGCCAGGTGGTGGCGAACGAGGCGCCGCACGGGCGCGCGTTCCGCATCGGCGGGCTGGTCGAGGCGGGGAGCGTGGTCCGCGACAAGGACGCGCTCACCGTGCGCTTCCGCGTGACCGATACCGCGAAGACCATCCCCGTCGAGTACACCGGCATCCTCCCCGACCTCTTCCGCGAGGGCAAGGGCGTGGTCGCGCAGGGCAAGCTCGGCACCGACGGCGTGTTCCACGCGAGCGAGGTGCTCGCGAAGCACGACGAGAACTACATGCCGCCGGAAGCCGCCGAGGCGCTGCGCAAGGCGGGGCATCCCGTGGACAAGACCGCGTTCGCCGGGCAGGGCAAGCAATGATTCCCGAGCTCGGCCACTTCGCCCTCGTCTGCGCGCTCGCGCTCGCCCTCGCGCAATCGTCGTTCTCCTTCATCGGGGCGGCCACCGGCCGGCGCGCGCTCATGGCGAGCACCCGCCCCATCGCGACCGGCCAGTTCCTGTTCGTGGCCGCCGCCTTCGCGGCGCTCGCCTACTCGTTCGTGACGAGCGATTTCTCGGTCGTGAACGTGGCGCAGCACTCGAACTCGAAGCTTCCCTGGTACTACCGGTTCGCGGCGACCTGGGGCTCGCACGAGGGCTCGATGCTGCTCTGGACCTTCATGCTCGCGCTCTGGACCTTCGCGGTCGCGGCGCTGAGCCGGCACCTCCCCGAGCGGCTCGTCGCCCGCGTGCTCGGCGTCATGGGCCTCGTGAGCGTGGGGTTCCTCTTCTTCATCCTGCTCACCTCGGACCCCTTCGAGCGGCTGATCCCCGCCGCGGCCGAGGGCCAGGACCTGAATCCCCTGCTGCAGGACCCGGGGATGGTCGCCCACCCGCCGATGCTCTACACCGGATACGTGGGATTCTCGGTCGCGTTCGCCTTCGCCATCGCCGCGCTCCTCGAGGGACGCCTCGACGCCGCGTGGGCGCGCTGGTCGCGGCCCTGGACGACGGCCGCGTGGTGCTTCCTCACGATCGGCATCATGATGGGCAGCGTCTGGGCCTACTACGAGCTCGGCTGGGGCGGCTGGTGGTTCTGGGATCCGGTGGAGAACGCCTCCTTCATGCCGTGGCTCGCGGGCACCGCCCTCATCCACTCGCTCGCCGTCACGGAGAAGCGCGGCACCTTCCGTGCCTGGACCGTGCTGCTCGCGATCGTCGCCTTCTCGCTGTCGCTGGTCGGCACCTTCCTGGTGCGCTCGGGCGTGCTCACCTCCGTGCACGCGTTCGCGACCGACCCGCGGCGCGGCATCTTCATCCTGCTCTTCCTCGTGGTGGTGATCGGCGGGTCGCTCGCGGTGTTCGCCTGGCGCGCTCCGAAGGTGGGGCTCGGCAGCGGCTTCGCGCCGGTGTCGCGCGAGTCGATGCTCCTCGCGAACAACGTGCTCCTCACGGTGGCCCTCGCGGCGGTGATGCTCGGCACGCTCTATCCGCTGTTCCTCGACGCGCTGAACCTCGGCAAGATCTCGGTCGGCCCGCCCTACTTCGACGCGGTGTTCTTCCCGCTCATGGCCCCGGCGGTGTTCCTGATGGCGGTGGGGCCGCTCGCGAGCTGGAAGCGCGCGAGCCTGCCCGACCTGTGGGTGCGGCTGCGCTGGGCGCTCGGCGTGGCGCTGGTCACCGGGTTGCTGCTGCCCTTCGCGTTCGGGCGCTGGTCGCCGCTCGTGGCCTTCAGCCTGTGGCTCGGCATATGGGTGGTCGCGGCGACGGTCGAGCAGGTCTACCACCGCCTGCGCAACGCGCCGCAGCCGACGCTCCTCGGCCGGATCCGCGCGCAATCGTGGTCCTGGTACGGGATGACGCTCGCGCATTTGGGCGTGGCCGTGTTCATCTTCGGCGTCACGATCGTGAAGGGCTACGAGACCGAGCGCGACCTGCGCATGGCGCCGGGCGAGCACACGCAGATCGGCGGCTACGACTTCGAGTTCAAAGGAACGCGCAACCTGCCCGGCCCCAACTACAACGCGATCGAGGGCGAATTCGACGTGCGCCGCGCGGGTTCCGCGGACGTCTTCCTCACGCTGCATCCGCAGAAGCGCACCTACGTCGCCTCGGGACAGACGCAGACCGAGGCGTCGATCGAGCCGGGCCTCACGCGCGACCTGTACGTCTCGCTGGGCGAGCCGGTGGAAGGCAACGCGTGGGGCGTGCGCGTCTACTACAAGCCGTTCGTCGACTGGATCTGGGGCGGCTGCTTCCTGATGGCGCTCGGCGGCTTCTTGGCGCTCTCCGACCGGCGCTACCGCCTCAAGCGCACGGCGCAAGCGGCCGCGGGCGCCGCGGCACAGGGTGCGCGCGCATGAAGTTCCTGAAGTACGGCATCCCGCTCGTGGTGTTCGCCCTCCTGGTGGGCTTCTTCGCCATCGGGCTCACGCGCGACCCGCGCGAGGTGCCCTCGCCCCTCATCGGCAAGCCCGCGCCGCAGTTCAAGCTCACCGAGCTCTCCGCGCCGGACCGCACCTTCACGCCGGAATCGATGCGCGGCAAGGTGTGGCTCCTCAACGTGTGGGCCTCGTGGTGCGTGTCGTGCCGCGTGGAGCACCCGGTGCTCCTCGACATGTCGCGCAAGAAGCTCGTGCCGATCGTCGGCCTCGACTACAAGGACCAGCGCATCGACGGCATGAAGTGGCTCACGACGCACGGCGACCCCTACCTGCTCTCCGCCTACGACGACGAGGGCAAGGTGGGCATCGACTACGGCGTCTACGGGGCGCCAGAGACCTTCGTGATCGACAAGCAGGGCGTCATCCGCTACAAGCAGATCGGGCCGATCACGCCCGAGGCCCTCGAGCAGACCATCATCCCCCTCATCGCGAAGCTCAATTCATGAAGCGCCTGCTCGCCCCGGCCGTCCTCGCCGCCGCGCT
>DATIVM010000485.1:0-4946 GCA_035465975.1 Usitatibacter sp. | reverse complement strand
GGCATCTTCACGTTCTACATCGCGGGCTCCCAGAGCCAGGCGGCCGCCCTCGGCGTGATCCTCATCGCGGTGTGCGCGGCGAGCCTTTACGTGGTGAACCGGATCGCCGGCACGCGCGTGGGCGGCCTCTTCGGGTGACGCGGCCGTGACGCCGATCGCCCTCCTCGCGCTGCTCCTCGCCGCCGCCGCGGTCCACGACTTCGTGAACGGCTTCCACGACGGCGCGAACATCGTCTCGACCGTGATCGCCTCGCGGGCGATGAGCGCGCGCGGCTCGCTCGTCCTCGCCGCCGCGGCCACGCTCGTGGGCCCGTTCCTGCTCGGCGTCGCGGTGGCCGAGACCATGGGCAGCGAGCTCGTCTCGCCCGATGCCGTGACGCTCGCGGTCGCCCTCGCGGCGCTGATCGCGGCGAGCGCCTGGGATGCCCTCACGTGGTACCTCGGCATCCCGGTAAGCGCCTCGCACTCGCTGGTGGGCGGCCTCCTCGGTGCGGTGATCGCCGCCGGCGGCTTCGCCGCCATCAAGCTCGCCGGCGTGCTGAAGGTGGCCGCGGCGCTCTTCGTCTCGCCGCTCGCGGGATTCCTCGCCGCGCTCCTCGTGATGCACGCCACGCGTTGGGCGCTCGCGTCCGCGACGCCGCGCGCGAACCGGCTGCTTTCCCGCGCGCAGGTCGCCACCGCCGGCATCCTCGCCCTCACGAACGGCGCCAACGACGCCCAGAAGACGGTGGGGGTCACGGCGCTCGGGCTCCTCACGCTCGGCTTCACGAAGTCGTTCACCATCCCGTGGTGGGCGATCGCGTTGAGCGCGGTCTCCCTCGCGCTCGGCACCCTCCTCGGCGGCGAGCGGCTGATCCGCACGCTCGGCGGGAGGTTCTATCCCGTGCGCCCGATCCACGGCTTCGCCTCGCAGCTCGCCTCCGGCGCCGTGATCCTCGGCGCATCCCTCGCCGGCGGCCCGGTGAGCTCGACCCAGGTGGTGAGCATGGCGATCGTCGGCGCGGGTGCGGCCGAGCGCCCGTCGAAGGTGCGCTGGGGCGCGCTCGGCGAGATCGGCGGCGCGTGGCTCCTCACGGTGCCGGCGAGCGCGATCCTCGCGATGCCCGTGTACCTCGCGATCGCGCGCCTGGTCCATGGCGGAGGCGCGTGATGGGCCTCTTCGACGGCAAGCGCGACGGCGACCGCTTCTTCTCGATGCTGATCGACCAGGCGGCGCAGGCGGTTCACGCCGTGCGGGCGCTGGAGGCGGTGCTCGACCGGGTGGACGCCGAGGCGGTCGCGAGGATGCAGGAGCTCGCGCACGGCTCCGGGGAGCTTCGCAACGTGCTCATCGACGAGCTGCACAAGACCTTCATCACGCCGATCGACCGCGAGGACATCTTCAACCTGTCCCACGGCTACGACGACATGATCAAGTACGCGCTCGCCACCCTCGAGGAAATGCACCTGCTCGGCATCTGCGCCGACGGGCCGATCCGCAGCATGGTCGCCACCGTGCGCGAGGAGACCGAGGAGCTGGATTTCGCGATCCAGCGCCTCGCGAAGAACCCGCGGCTCGCGGGCGAGCACGCGAACGCGGTGCACCTGAAGGAGACGGAGGTCGAGCGCGTCTACCGCGCCGCGATCCGCGACCTCTTCGCCCGCGCCTCGGACTCGCAGTCGCTGCCGGCGATCCTCTACCGGCGCGAGGTCTACCGCCACATCTCCAACATGTCCGACCGGGCCGACGCGGCCGCGAACGTGTTCGGGATGATCGTCATGAAGTTGGCCTGATTCGATACCTGCTCATTTTGGTACCGCAAGGCCTGAGCCGGCGCCTTCGAGCTGAACCGAGTCGGTCCCGATTCAAGAGGACCCGAGGGTCAGCATCAGCGGCCAGCGGTGTGGGCCCGGGAGCGCGTCGGGCGCAATCCTGAATCGGTACTCCACGGGAGTGGGCGCAGGTTCGCGCCGCCCGTTTGCCGGCAACTCGACGGAGACCGGATCTTCATTGCCCTCCATGGTCCGGGGCAGGCCATCGATTCGAAAGCCGCTGAAGGATCGATCGAGCAACCGCGCTTCGAGGATGAAACCGCGCGGATCATTCACGAGCAGATCAAGGCGCCCCCTGACCACAATTTCCCCGCGCTCAATGTCGGCCTTCGTGATGTCGATGCTGGCCGGTAGATCAAGGGCACGCAGACGTACTACCCGGGCAATGCGAACCGTAATGTCCAGCGAGGCGCTTGCAGATCCGCCGCCTTTCGCCGAGCCGGATTCCGCCCGGCAGGTGAGGATGGCGCAGGCTGTGAGCGCGACCGAGAGGAACCTGTAGAACACCGGCGTGGCGGATCTCCCGGCCTCCTGCATGCGTAACCCGCGGGGTCGTCTCACGGAAATTAACCAGAGTTCTGCCGAAACGCCGATTTTAAACTTTTGTTAATCGGGCCGCCAGACCGGGCCGGCTCGGGCGTTCCTCGAAGAGGAATCCGCATGAAGCTCGCCCGACCGGCCAGGACGCGTTTGACCCGGCGCAAAGGCCGCGGCGGCATTGAGCGTCGAATAGGGGACGGGATCATCTCCGATGCCCCCGATACGAGGCGACGATGAGACCCGCCGTCATCCGCAAGGACCCGCGCGCTTTCGCGGTCCCGCCCAACCTTCCCGCCACGGATGGCGTGCGGTCGCGCTTTTCCTGGGAAGCGATGCGCGAGGAGCTCGAAGGGCTTCCCGGCGGCGGGCTCAACATCGCGCACGAGGCGGTGGACCGCCACGCGCGCACGCAGCCCGATCGCGTGGCCCTGCGCTTCCTCTTCGCCGCGGGCGGCTCGCGCGACGTCACCTACGCCGAGCTCGCGCGGCTCACCAACCGTTTCGCGAACGTGCTGCGCAAGCTCGGCCTCGCGAAGGGCGATCGCCTCTTCATCCTCGCCGGCCGCATCCCCGAGCTCTACATCGCCGCGCTCGGCGGGCTCAAGGCGGGCGTGGTCGTGTGCCCGCTCTTCTCGGCGTTCGGCCCGGATCCCGTGCGCATGAGGATCGCAATGGGCGAAGGAAAGGCCGTGCTCACCACCGAGACGCTCTACCGCAGGAAGCTGGAAGCGGGCGTCGCTTCGCTTCCCACGCTCGAGCACGTGATCCTGATCGGCGAATCGGGCGTTCCCGCCGGGATCGCGGGCACCCACGACCTCGGCGGGCTGATGGGCGAGGCTTCCGACGCGTTCGAGATCGTCGCGACGCGGCCCGAGGATCCGTCGTTCCTGCACTTCACGAGCGGCACGACGGGCACGCCCAAGGGCGCGGTGCACGTGCACGGCGCGGCGGTGACGCACTACGCCACCGGCAAGTACGCGCTCGACCTGCATCGCGAGGACATCTTCTGGTGCACCGCCGATCCGGGCTGGGTCACGGGCACGTCGTACGGCATCGTGGCGCCGTTGCTGCACGGCGTGACGAGCATCGTCGACGAGGCGGACTTCGACGCCGAGCGCTGGTACGGCATCCTCGAGTCCCAGGGCGTGAGCGTGTGGTACACGGCGCCCACGGCGATCCGCATGCTGATGAAGGCGGGCCCCGAGCTCGCGCGCGCGCACCGCTTCCCGAAGCTGCGCTTCGTCGCGAGCGTGGGCGAGCCGCTCAATCCCGAGGCCGTGTGGTGGGGCGAGGACGTGCTCGGAATGCCGATCCACGACAACTGGTGGCAGACCGAGACCGGCGGCATCATGATCGCCAACACGCCCGCGATGGACGTGAAGCCCGGCTCCATGGGCAAGCCCCTTCCCGGCGTCGACGCCCATATCGTGCAGCGCAATGCCGACGGCACCGTGCGCGTCCTGGACGCGCCCGATACGGAAGGCGAGCTCGCGCTGCGCGCCGGATGGCCCGGCATGTTCCGCGGCTACCTGGGGCAGGAAGAGCGCTACCGCAAGTGCTTCGCCGGCGACCTCTACCTCACCGGCGACCTTGCGAAGCGCGACGCCGACGGCTATTACTGGTTCGTGGGCCGCGCCGACGACGTGATCAAGTCCGCGGGACACCTCATCGGGCCGTTCGAGGTCGAGAGCGCGCTCATGGAGCACCCGGCGGTCGCCGAGGCCGGCGTGATCGGCAAGCCCGATCCGGTCGTGGGCGAGGTGGTGAAGGCCTTCGTGTCCCTGCGCAAGGGCTACGAGCCGACCGAAGCGCTGCGCATGGAGCTCCTCGGCCACGCGAGGAAACGCCTCGGCGCCGCGGTCGCGCCCAAGGAGATCGAGTTCCAGGCGGGCCTGCCCAAGACGCGCAGCGGCAAGATCATGCGGCGCCTGCTGAAGGCCCGCGAGCTGGGACTGCCCGAGGGCGACACCTCGACCCTGGAGGCGATGTGATCGTCGCGCCGCCCCCCGCGGGCCCCGTCCCCTACGCGAAGGATCTCGCCCTCGCCTTGCTGCGCGACATGCTGCGCATCCGGCGCTTCGAGGAGAAGTGCGCGGAGAAATACGGCGAAGGAAAGATCCGCGGCTTCCTCCATCTGTACATCGGCGAGGAAGCGGTCGCCGCGGGCGCGCTGCGCGCCCTCCAGGCCCGGGACAACATCGTCGCGACCTACCGCGAGCACGGCCACGCGATCGTGCGCGGGCTCGCGATGGATTCGATCATGGCCGAGATGTACGGCAAGCGCGAGGGCTGCTCGCGCGGCCACGGCGGATCGATGCACCTCTTCGACGCGGCGACGCGGCTCTTCGGCGGCAATGCGATCGTGGGTGGCGGGCTGCCGATCGCGGTGGGACTGGCGCTCGCCGAGCGCATGCGCGCGAGCTCGCGTGTCACCGCGTGCTTCTTCGGCGAGGGGGCGATGGCCGAGGGCGCGTTCCACGAGTCGATGAACCTCGCGGCGCTGTGGAAGCTGCCGGTGCTCTTCTGCTGCGAGAACAACCTCTACGCAATGGGCACGGCGCTCGCGCGCTCGGAGTCCGAGACGAACCTCGCTA
>DATIVM010000484.1:0-7866 GCA_035465975.1 Usitatibacter sp. | reverse complement strand
AGCCATTCGAGCGAGGAGGAGAAGGCGCTCTACGCCTCGATCCGCGCGCGCCTCAAGCAGGACCCGAAGTGGTACTCGAAGCGCCTCGCGCAGATCAAGGGCATCACCGAGGAGACCACCACCGGCGTGAAGCGCCTGTACCAGATGGCGAGGGACGGCACGCTCGCGGTGCCGGCCATCAACGTGAACGACTCGGTCACCAAGAGCAAGTTCGACAACCTCTACGGCTGCCGCGAGTCGCTGGTCGACGGCATCAAGCGCGCGACCGACGTGATGGTCGCGGGCAAGGTGGCGCTGGTGTGCGGCTACGGCGACGTGGGAAAGGGAAGCGCCCAGGCGCTGCGCGCGCTCTCCGCGCAGGTGTGGGTGACGGAGATCGATCCCATCTGCGCGCTGCAGGCCGCGATGGAGGGCTACCGCGTCGTCACCATGGACTACGCCTGCGACAAGGCGGACATCTTCGTCACGGCCACCGGCAACTTCCACGTCATCACGCACGAGCACATGAAGCGCATGAAGGACCAGGCGATCGTGTGCAACATCGGCCACTTCGACAACGAGATCGACGTGGCGGCGCTCAAGCAGTACACGTGGGAGAACATCAAGCCGCAGGTGGACCACGTGATCTTCCCCGACGGCAAGCGCATCATCCTGCTCGCCGAAGGGCGGCTGGTGAACCTCGGCTGCGCCACCGGCCACCCGTCCTACGTGATGAGCTCTTCGTTCGCGAACCAGGTGCTCGCGCAGATCGAGCTCTTCACGCAGCCGGGCAAGTACCCGGTCGGCGTCTACGTCCTGCCCAAGCGCCTCGACGAGAAGGTGGCACGGCTGCAGCTCTCGAAGCTCGGCGCGATGCTCACGGAGCTGCGCGACGACCAGGCGAAGTACATCGGGGTGGACAAGTCGGGGCCGTACAAATCGGACAACTACCGGTACTGATGCGGGCAGCGGGAACGACGTTCGAGCGGACGCTTCGCGCCGCTCGACGTCACCGGGCAGCGGCTCTGGTCGCCGCGCTCATCTCCTTCGCGTTGTCGGCGCGGGGCGCGGATCTTCACGAGTCCGTGATCCGCGTGCCGGTGGTCGATCGCGGCGAGACCGCGACGATCGACGTGACGGTGTTCAGGCCCGACGGCGCGGGGCCGTTCCCGATCGTGGTGCTCTCGCACGGGAGCCCGCGCTCGGCGCGGGAGCGGCGCGCCGCGGGAAGGCAGCGCATGGTCGCGCAGAGCGCGCCGTTCGTCGCCCTCGGTTTCGCGGTGCTCGTCCCCACGCGTCGCGGCTACGGCGAGTCCGGGGGGCATTGGGCCGAGGGCTACGGCAGCTGCCGCGACCCCGACTATTACTCGGCGGGGCTCGAGACCGCGCGGGACGTGCGCGCGGCGGTCGACGCCGTGCGCGGCGAGCGCTGGGCCGACACGCGGCACGTGCTCCTCGCCGGGCAATCGGCGGGCGGGTTCGGCTCGGTGGCCGCGGCCTCGACGCCGTTCGGAGGGCTCGCCGGCGTGATCAATTTCGCGGGCGGCCGCGGCTCGGTGGCGCCGGACTCCGTCTGCGGCGAAGCGCGCCTCGTGGAGGCGATGGCGCGCTACGGACGCGCCGCGCGCGTGCCCGAGCTCTGGATCTACAGCGCCAACGACCGCTTCTTCGGCCCCCGGCTCGCGCGGCGCATGTACCGGGCATTCGTGGAGGCGGGCGGCGCGGCGGAGTTCGTCGAGGCGCCGCCGAGCGGCGTGGACGGCCACGGCTACTTCGTGCGCGCCATGGACGATTGGGCGCCGCGCGTCGCGTCGTTCGTGCGCCGCATCGGGCTCGTGCATTGAAATGGCTCCGGACGCCCCGCATCGCGACTTCAGCTTCGAGTTCTTCCCGCCCAAGACGCCGGAGGGCATGGAGAAGCTGCGCGCCACGCGCCGCCAGCTCGCGCAGTTGAAGCCGACGTTCTTCTCGGTCACCTACGGCGCGGGCGGATCGACGCGGGAAGGGACGCTCGCCACGGTCCTCGAGATCATCGCCGAGGGACAGCACGCCGCGCCGCACATCTCGTGCGTCGCTTCGACGCGCGAGAGCCTGCGCGAGGTGATCCGCCAGTACAAGGAGCACGGCATCCGCCACATCGTCGCGCTGCGCGGCGACCTGCCGTCCGGCCTCGCGGTCGCGGGGGAGCTGCGCTACGCCTCGGACCTCGTGCGCTTCATCCGCGAGGAGACCGGCGACTGGTTCCACATCGAGGTCGCGGCCTACCCCGAGTACCACCCGCAGGCGCGCAAGCCCGAGCAGGACCTCGCCGCGTTCAAGGCCAAGGTGGAAGCGGGCGCGAACGGCGCCATCACCCAGTATTTCTACAACGCCGACGCGTATTTCCACTTCGTGGAGCGCGCCGAGGCGGTCGGGATCGCGATCCCCATCGTGCCGGGCATCATGCCCATCAACAACTTCTCGCAGCTCGCGCGCTTCTCGGACGCGTGCGGCGCGGAGATCCCGCGCTGGATGCGCCTGAAACTCGAGGGCTACGGCGACGACACGGCCTCGATCAAGGCCTTCGGGCTCGACGTGGTGACGGATCTCTGCGACCGCCTCCTCACGGGCGGCGCGCCCGGCCTGCACTTCTACACCCTGAACCAGGCCGGGCCCGCCTCGACCATCTGGCAGCGCCTGGGGCTCTAGGGCGGCGCTGTGCGCCGGTTCACGGCGCGCGGCAGGGGCGGGCGCTACAATCGCCGCAGCCCATCGCCTCCCAGGGAGTCCCGCCGTGAGCACCGTCGAGCGTCAACGCCAGGAGCCTACCGCGGAGCAGGCGGCCCTCGCCGGCCAGATCCGCTCGCTTCCCCCGCGCGAGGCCGCCGCGCTGGTGGAGCGCGCGCTGCCCGCCGACGCGGTGCAGGCGCTGCTGCACACCAATCCCGCCATCGTGCAGGGGATCCTGCGCGAGCTGGAGCCCGGGCCGCGGCGCTTCCTCACGGCCTCGGCGCCCCCGGAGGTCGCCGAGCAATGGAAGCGCAACATGCGTTTCCCCGAGGGGACCCTCGGCCGCATGATGGAGCCGCCGGTCGCGGTGTTCCACCCGGAGATGACGGTCGCGCAGGCGATCGAGGCCCTGCGCCCGCTCGTGAGCGAGGTGCTGATCACCTACGTGTACGTGGTGGACGACGAGGACCGCCTGGTGGGGCTGGTCACCATGCGCGACCTCCTGTTCGGCAGCCGCGAGGCGCGCCTCGCCCAGGTCATGCTGCGCGAGCCGTTCGCGCTGCGTCCCGGGCAGAGCGTGGGCGAGGCGATGAAGCTCACCGTGAACCGCCACTTCCCGCAGTATCCGGTGGTCGACGAGCGGGGCGTGCTGGTAGGGCTGGTGCGCGGGGCGGCGCTCTTCGAGGCGGAGGCCTTCGAGATCACCGCGCAGCCGGGCTCGATGGTCGGCGTCGAGAAGGAGGAGCGCATCGCCACGCCGCTCCTGCAGAGCTTCAGGTTCCGCAACCCGTGGCTCCTGATCAACCTCGTCACCGCCTTCGCGGCGGGCGGCGTGGTGGCCGTTTTCCAGGGAACCGTCGATCGCCTGGTGATCCTCGCCACGTTCCTGCCGGTGCTCGCCGGGCAATCGGGCAACACCGGCTGCCAGGCGCTCGCGGTCACGGTGCGCGGCATCACGCTGGGCGACGTGAAGGCGGGGGGCGGCAGGATGCTGATGTCCAAGGAGGCGCTGCTCGGGCTCGCCAACGGGGCGGTGACCGGCGTGCTGTGCGCGATCGCCATGACGCTGCTCGCCTGGTTCGAGCACTCGCCCCACGCGCTCATGCTGGGCTTCGTCGTGCTCGTCGCGATGATCGGGAGCTGCGCGGTGAGCGGCATCTCGGGAGCGCTCGTGCCGCTCGCGCTGCGCCGGCTGGGTGCCGATCCCGCGACCGCCTCCAGCATCATCGTCACGACGGCGACCGACGTCACCAGCATGGGCCTGCTGCTGGCGCTCGCGACGGTGCTGGTGCGCTGAGCGCCGCGCCCGTTATGATGCGCGCCATGGTGAACCGCCTCCTCGCCGCCGTCCTGCTCGCCGCGCTGCCCTGGATCGCCCGGGCGCAGGACCAGGGATTCACGAACCGCTCGACCGAGCTCAAGGCGAGCGGCGCGGCGGATTCCGCCACGCTCGCGACGCTGCCGGAGAACACGCCCGTGAAGGTCCTCGCCCGCGGCGGCGGATGGACGCGGGTCGAAGCGGGCGGGAAGTCGGGCTGGGTGCGGGTCTTCCACCTGCGATTCCCCGCCGCGGTGGAGTCCTCGTCCTCGTCGGGAGGCGGGCTCGCGAGCCTCGGCTCCGCGCTCGGTTTCGGGCATCGCAACGAGCAGGCGCGGCTCGCCACCACGGGCATCCGCGGGCTCTCGACCGAGGACGTGAAGAACGCCAATCCCGATCCCGCGCAGCTCGCGCGCATGCAGTCGTTCCGGGCCGACCGGCCGGCGGCCGAGCGCTTTGCGCGCGAGGCGAAGCTCGTCGAGGCGCGCATCGAGGTTCCGTCCGACTCCGGGAAGGAGGGCTCGCGATGAGGTCCGCACGGTTCTTCGCCCTCGCCTGCGTCGCCGGCCTCGCCGCGGCGAGCGCCCAGGCGATCGACTTCGGCTCGATCATCAACAAGGCGATCGACACCGGCCGCCAGCTCAACGAGGCGAGCCACGAGTTCACGCCCGAGGAGGAAGTGGCGCTCGGCGACGGCCTCGCCGCGGGCTTCCTCGGCGCCGCTCCGCTGCGCAAGGACCCGGCCCTGCAGCGTTACGTGAACCGCGTCGGCAAGTGGCTCGCGATGCACTCGGAGCGCCCGGACCTGCCGTGGACCTTCGGCGTCGTGGACACCGAGACGGTGAACGCCTTCGCGATGCCCGGCGGCACGGTGCTCGTCACCTACGGCCTCGTGAAGCGGCTCTCGAGCGAGGCGGAGCTCGCCGGCGCGCTCGCCCACGAGATCGCGCACGTGGTGAAGAAGCACCAGCTCCAGGCGATCCAGAGCGACAAGAGCTCGGAGGCCTGGGCGAACCTCGGCAAGGGCCTCGCGAGCGACGCGATCGCGCGGCGCGGCTCCGACCCGGTGGGCCTCAAGAACTGGGGCGCGAGCGCCGGCGTGGAGTTGCTGAAGAACGGCGTCTTCCTGCGGCCGCTCGACCGCTCCATGGAGTACGAGGCGGACAAGCTGGGCGTGGTGATCGCGGCGCGCAGCGGCTACGACCCGTACGGCCTGGTCGCCGTGCTCGAGATGCTCGCCCAGACGAAGAGCGACGGCTCGGGGCTCTCGGTGCTCGACACGCACCCGGCGCCGGCGGACCGGCTCGCCGAGCTGGAGTCCTTCATGCCGCTCGTCGAGCGCGGCGCGGCCCGTCCCCAGCAGGTGCAGGCGCGCTTCCGGAAGATCGTCGGTCCCTAGGCCGCCGCGATCTTCTTGCGCGCGCTCTGCGCCTCGGCCGCGTGGAGCGCCGCGTAGGCCTGGTGCGCGGCCGCTTCCGCCTCGCCGACCTTGATCGACAGTCCCATGTCCATGAGGATCGAGCCGAGCGCCGAGAGGCACAGCATCACGTTGTCCGGGCGGCACGAGTAGCCCATCAGGCCGATGCGCCAGATCTTGCCCTTGAGCGGCCCGAGGCCGGCGCCGATCTCGATGTTGAACTCGTTCAGCAGCGACTTGCGCACCGCCTCCTCGTCGACCCCCGCCGGGCAGAGCACCGCGTTCATCTGCGGCAGCTGGTACTTCTCCTCGACCAGGAACTTGAGGCCCATCGCCTCGAGCCCCGCCTTGAGCGCGATGTGGTGCCGGCGGTGGCGCGCCCAGCAGTTCTCGAGGCCTTCCTCCTTGATGAGGAGCAGCGCCTCGTGCAGCGCGAAGAGCGAGTTGGTGGGCGCCGTGTGGTGGTAAGTGCGCGTCGTCGCCCCCCAGTAGCCGAGCAGCAGGTTCATGTCCATGAACCAGCTGTGGATCTTGTCCTTGCGCCGCTTCACGTGCTCCACGACGCGCTCGTGGAAGGACACGGGCGCCAGGCCGGGCGTGCAGGAGAGGCACTTCTGGCTCGCGGAGTAGATGGCGTCGATCTTCCACTCGTCGACCAGCACCGGCGAGCCGCCCAGCGAGGTCACCGCGTCGACGATCACCAGCGCGTCGTGCTTGTGCGCGATCTGGGTGAGGGTCTTCGCGTCGGACTGCGCGCCCGTCGAGGTCTCGGCGTGGACGAAAGCGAACACGGTCGCGTCCGGGTGCTTCCTGAAGGCGTCCTCGACCTTCTGCGGATCGACGGGCCTGCCCCACTCGTCGTCCACGACGACCGCGGTGCCGCCGCAGCGCTCCACGTTCTCGATCATGCGCCCGCCGAACACGCCGTTCCTCGCGACGATCACCTTGTCGCCCGGCGCGACCATGTTCACGAAGCAGTACTCCATGCCGACCGAGCCGGGGCCCGAGACCGGGAAGGTGAGCGCGTTCTCGGTCTGGTAGACGTAGCGCAGCAGCGCCTTCAGCTCCTCCATCATCTCGACGAACACCGGGTCCAGGTAGCCGATGGCCGGCTGGCTCATGGTGGTGAGGACGCGCGGGTGGATCTCCGTCGGCCCCGGTCCCATGAGCGTGCGCTGCGGCGGGTGGAAGGAGGTGATCTTCTTCGTGGAAGGGAATTGCTTGATGGCCATGATCGGGTCCTGGGGCGGTGCGCTACCGCGCTGCGCCGGCGGCATCCGGCGGGCGGGGCGCGAATTGGATGGGAATTGCCTCGGGTTCGCCCCGCGCCTCGATGTTTGCGAAGTCGAAGAGCGAACGGTCGAGCAGGTGAGAAGGCGCGACGTTGGTGAGCGCGCCGAAGATCGATTCGAGCCGGCCGGGATGCCGCCGTTCCCACTCGCGCAGCATCGCCTTCACCTGCTTCCTCTGCAGGAGCTCCTGGGAGCCGCACAGGTCGCAGGGAATGATGGGGAAGGCGCGAAGCCCGGCGTAGGACTCGAGGTCCGTCTCCTCGACGTAGGCGAGGGGGCGGATCACGACGTGGCGGCCGTCGTCGGAGACGAGCTTGGGCGGCATCGCCTTGAGCTTGCCGCCGTGGAAGAGGTTGAGGAAGAACGTCTCGAGGATGTCGTCGCGGTGGTGGCCGAGCGCGATCTTGGTGGCGCCCAGCTCGTCGGCGACCCGGTAGAGCACGCCGCGCCGCAGCCGCGAGCACAGGCTGCACATCGTCTTGCCCTCGGGGATCACGCGCTTCACGACGCTGTAGGTGTCCTGCACCTCGATGTGGAAGGCGACGCCGAGCGAGCGGAGGTACTCGGGGAGCACGTGCTCGGGGAAGCCCGGATGGCGCTGGTCGAGGTTCACGGCCACCAGCTCGAAGGGGACCGGCGACCTCGCGCGCAGGCGCAGCAGCACGTCGAGGAGCGCGTGGCTGTCCTTGCCCCCCGACAGGCACACCATCACCTTGTCGCCGGCCTCGATCATGTCGAAGTCGGCGATCGCCTGGCCGACGAGCCGGCGCAGCCGCTTCGCGAGCTTCGCGGACTCGAATTCGGCCTTGCGCGGATCCCGTGCGGGCGTGTGGGCGGTCATGGTCAGAGGTGCAGGCCGCGCCCGCCGTCCACGGCCAGGATCTGGCCCGTCACGAAGGGCGCGTCGAAGAGGAGGTATTTTACCGCGCCCGCGATGTCCTCCGGGTTTCCGGTCCGCGCGAGGGGGGTCTGCGCGGTAATGCGCTCGCGCTCCGGGCGGTCGAAATGGCGTTCGTCGTCGGGCCACAGGATGGCGCCGGGAGCGACTCCGTTCACGCGCACCTGGGGCGCGAGCTCCATCGCGAGCGCGCGCGTGAGCCCCGCGAGCCCGGCCTTGGCGACCGAATAGACGGTGAAGTCCTTGAGTGGGC
>DATIVM010000483.1:0-2395 GCA_035465975.1 Usitatibacter sp. | reverse complement strand
ATCGCAGCGGCTTCCCGCTCGCGGTCTCGATGCCGCGCGCGGCCTCGCAAAGATCGGCGTGCGTGGGCCAGCGGTCCGCGGGAAGCCGCGCGATCGCGCGATGCAGCGGCGCGAAGAGCGGCTCGCGCAAGCGTTCCCGGGCCTCGGGCCACTCCATGGGCCTCAGCCCGCGAGGCGCCAGCCCAGCTTCTGCCCGGCGCGCAGCGGCACCACCGTCGCGTCGCCGAAGCGGTACTCGCGGGGCACTTCCCACTCGGTCTTCACCAGCGTGACGCGCTCGGCGTTGCGCGGCAGGCCGTAGAAATCGGCGCCGTGGAAGCTCGCGAATCCCTCGAGCTTGTCCAGCGCCCCGGCGGCCTCGAACGCCTCGGCATAGAGCTCGAGCGCGGCGTGCGCCGTGTAGATGCCCGCGGCGCCGCAATCGCACTCCTTCGCGCCGCGCGCGTGCGGCGCCGTGTCGGTGCCGAGGAAGAACTTCGGGCTTCCCGAGGTCGCGGCCCTCACGAGCGCGCGCCGGTGCTCTTCGCGCTTGATCACGGGAAGGCAGTAGTGATGCGGCCGCAAGCCGCCCGAGAAGAGCGCGTTGCGATTGAGCAGCAGGTGGTGCGCCGTCACCGTCGCGCCGACGTTCGCGGGCGCGCGCTCGACGAACTCGGCGGCCTCGCGCGTGGTGATGTGCTCGACCACCACCTTGAGCTTCGGCAGGCGCGCGAGGAGCGGCGCGAGCACGCGATCGAGGAACACCGCCTCGCGGTCGAAGACGTCCACCGCGGGATCGGTCACCTCGCCGTGCACGAGGAGCGGCATTCCGGCGGCCTGCATCGCGGCGAGCGCCGCGTCGCACTTGCGGATGTCGGTCACGCCCGAAGCCGAGTTCGTGGTCGCGCCGGCCGGGTAGTACTTGACCGCCTTCACGATCCCCGACGCCCGCGCGCGCTCGATCTCCGAAGGCTTCGTGTCGTCGGTGAGGTAGAGCGTCATGAGCGGCTCGAAGCGCGCACCCGCGGGAAGCGCGGCGAGAATCCGGTCTCGATAGGCCCCGGCCATGGCGACGTCCACCACCGGCGGCTTCAGGTTCGGCATCACGACGGCGCGCGCGAACTGGCGCGCCGTCGCGCCCACCACCGCGGCCATCGCCGGCCCGTCGCGCAGGTGCACGTGCCAGTCGTCCGGCCGCGTGAGGGTGATCGATTCGGGCATCGGGCAATTATCTCATCCGGCGCGGAAGGCCCCGCCCGGCCTCCTGCCGCTCGCGCCTATCCGCGGATCTCCAGCGCCAGCGCGTAGAGCGCGTTGCGCCGCGCGCCGGTGAGCCGCACCGCGAGCGCCACGGCCTGCTTCACCGGCAGCTCGGCGAGGAGCGCTTCGAGCACCGCGCGCGGATCGAGCGCGGCGCGCCGCTCGACCGGGCGCCCCTCGATCACCAGCACGAACTCGCCGCGCCGCCGGTCCTCGTCTTCCTCGATCCACTCGCGCGCGCGGGCGAGCGGGAGGCGCGCGATCGACTCGAAGCGCTTGGTGAGCTCGCGCGCGATCACCACGTCGCGATCGCCGAGCGCCTCGTGCAGGTCGGAAAGTGTTTCCACGATGCGGTGGGGCGACTCGAAGAGGGCGATGGCCCAGGGTCCCGCGGCGAGCGCCCCGAGCCGCTCGCGCCGCTCCGCCCCCTTCGCGGGGAGGAAGCCCGCGAAGACCACGCCGTCGAAACCCAGGCCGCTCGCCGAAAGCGCCGCGGTGAGCGCGCTCGCGCCCGGCACCGGCACCACGCGCCCGCCCGCCTCGCGCACCTTCGCCACGACGACGCGCCCCGGGTCGCTCACGCCCGGCGTGCCCGCGTCGCACACGAGCGCCACCGCCCGCCCCTCGCCGATCGCGCGGCACACGCGCTCGGCCGCGGCCGACTCGTTGTGCTCGTGCACCGCGACCACGCGCGCGGAAATGCCGAAATGCGCGAGCAGCGCGCGGGTGACGCGCGTGTCCTCCGCGGCGACCCAGTCGACCGCACGCAGCGTCTCCAGCGCGCGGTGCGTCACGTCGCCGAGGTTCCCTATGGGCGTCGCGACCACATATAATCCGGGTTCCAACGCCGCGCCGCGCGCTCCCTGCGCCTGCGGCGCATCGGAGCCCGCAACGCCCTTCCCGATGTCGCGCTTCAACGCGATCCTCCTTCTAGCCCTCGCGGTCTTCGTGTCGCCGGCATTCTCGGACGACGCGCCGACGAGCACAACCACGCGCGCGCGCATCGTCGGCCCGATGCCGCCACCGCAGGGGCCCTCGGTCTATCCGCAGAATCCGCCCGAGAACGAGGACATCGATCCGGCGACCGGCCTTTCGCGCAGCACCGTCGTGCAGCCGCTGCGCGAGCTGTCTTCGCCGCCCGGCTCGCAGCCCGTGC
>DATIVM010000482.1:0-5911 GCA_035465975.1 Usitatibacter sp. | reverse complement strand
GTGCTCGCGGACATGCTTCCGGAGGCGGGCATCGCGATCCTCTCGGGGCCGTCCTTCGCGAAGGAGATCGCGCACGACCTGCCGTGCGGCGTGGTGCTCGCCTCGGCGGACTGGTCCGCCGCGGAGGAGGCGGCGCGGCACATCGCGAACCCGCATTTCTGCGTGCACCTTTCCGGCGACGTCGTGGGCGCCGCGCTGGGCGGCGTGATGAAGAACGTGGTGGCGATCGCGAGCGGCATCGCGCACGGCCGGCGCCTCGGCGAGAACGCGCGCGCCACGATCGTGACGCTCGGGCTCGAGGAGAGCGTGCGGCTCGGCGTCGCGAAGGGCGCGAAGGCGGAGACGTTCCTGGGGCTCGCCGGCGCGGGCGATTTCATGCTCACCGCGAACAGCCTGCAGTCGCGCAACACCTCGCTCGGCGTCGCGCTCGGCGAGGGGCGCAAGCTCGCCGACATCCTCGCGGGAAGGCGGCAGGTGACCGAGGGTGCGTTCTCCTGCGAAGGCGCCGCCGCGCTCGCGCGCCAGCTGCACGTCGAGGTGCCGCTCACCGACGCCCTCGACGGCGTCCTCAATCGCGGCGACGACCTCGACCAGGCGCTCGACCGCTTCCTGCACCGCCTCCCGCCGCTCTACCGACGTTGATGTCGTTCCCGCGAAGGCGGGAATCGTGCGGGTCCCCGCCTACGCGGGCATGACGCTCATTTCGCGAACACCTGCGCGATGTCGCCGAACGCCTTGAACTCGAGCGCGTTGCCGGACGGGTCGAGGAAGAACATCGTCGCCTGCTCGCCCACCTGCCCCTTGAAGCGCACGTGCGGCTCGATCACGAAGCGCACGCCGGCGTCCTGGAGGCGCCTCGCGAGCGTTTCCCAATCGCGCATCGGCAGGATCGCGCCGAAGTGGCGCACGGGCACGTCGTCGCCGTCGACCGCGCTGGTGTGGCGATGCCCCGCTTCCTCGGGCGCCAGGTGCGCGACCACCTGGTGGCCGTAGAAGTCGAAGTCCACCCAGGAATCGGAGCTGCGGCCCTCGGGGCAGCCGAGCAGCCCGCCGTAGAAGCGGCGCGCCTCGGCGAGGTCGTGGACGGGGAAGGCGAGGTGGAAGAGGGGCTGCGACGACACGCGGGTTTCTCCTCGGGAATTCGGGAACGAAACCGTCGATTATCGCAGGGAAGCCCCCTCGTTCCGGCCCCTTGCCGGAGGGAAAGCGCTTTTACTCCGGGACGCCTTCGAAATACTCGAGCAGGGTGCGGTGGATGCCGATCAGGAACTGCGCGGTCTTCACGCCGTGGTCGGTCGCTGTGCCGGTGGTTCCGCCCCCCGGGATGTCCTGGCTCTGGACGAACGCCGCGAGCAGCTCGTCGGCGCGCTTGAGGGCGGTGCGGTGGTCCATCTCGCTTTCTCCAGTACGATTGCGGTTCCCCATTGTCTCCGAAAACCGCCCGGCCCCGGAGCGGCCGCGCGCGCACCGCCATGAGAATCGTCGACATCCGCGAGAAGACCTTCCCGATCTCGTCCCCGATCCGCAACGCCTACATCGACTTCAGCCGCATGACGCTGTCGCTGGTCGCCGTGATCACCGACGTGCTGCGCGACGGCCGGCGCGTGGTGGGCTACGGCTTCAATTCGAACGGCCGCTACGGGCAGGGCGCGCTCATGCGCGAGCGCTTCATCCCGCGCCTGCTCGAGGCCGATCCCGGCTCGCTCCTGGATGCGTCGCGCGAGAACCTGGATCCGGCCCGCATCTGGGCGCGCATGTACGCGAACGAGAAGCCCGGCGGCCACGGCGAGCGCTCGGTGGCGATCGGCACCATCGACATGGCCGTGTGGGACGCGGTGGCGAAGATCGCCGGCCAGCCGCTCTACCGGCTGCTCGCCGAGCGCCACGGCGACGGCAAGCCCGATCGGCGCGTGTTCGTGTACGCCGCGGGCGGCTACTACTATCCGGGCAAGGACGACGCGCAGCTCGTGGCCGAGATGAGGAGCTATCTCGAGCGCGGCTACACCGTGGTGAAGATGAAGATCGGCGGCGCGACCCTCGCGGAGGACCTGCGCCGCATCGAATCGGTGCTCGCGATCCTCGGCCCGGGGCAGCGCCTCGCCGTCGACGCCAACGGGCGCTTCGACCTCGATACCGCCATCGCGTACGCCAAGGCGCTCTCGAAATACGACCTCTTCTGGTACGAGGAGCCGGGCGACCCGCTCGACTTCGAGCTGCAGGCCGTGCTGCGCGGCTACTACGACAAGCCGATGGCGACCGGCGAGAACCTGTTCTCGATGCAGGACGCGCGCAACCTCGTGCGCTACGGCGGCCTGCGGCCCGACCGCGACTGGCTGCAGTTCGACTGCGCGCTCTCCTACGGGCTGGTGGAGTACCTGCGCACGCTCGCGATGCTGCGCAGCCATGGCTGGTCGCCGTCGCGCTGCATCCCGCACGGCGGGCACCAGATGTCGCTCAACATCGCGGCGGGACTGGGTCTCGGCGGCAACGAGTCCTATCCGGATCTCTTCCAGCCCTTCGGCGGCTTCCCGGACGGCGTGCGCGTGGAGAACGGCTACGTGGCGATGCCCGAGCTCCCGGGCATCGGCTTCGAGGGAAAGTCGGACCTCTATCGCTTGATGCGCGAGCTGAGCGACTGAGCGTCGAACGCCGGCTCGCCCTGGGGCGCGCCGATGCAGCCCGGGCCGAAGCCCTGGCACGCGGCGCGGCCCTCGCGGCTCTCCGTGCAATCGACGCACGCGCGCGAAAGGCCGAATCTCGGGCCGACGATCGGCCCCACGACGGCGAGCTGGAAGAACCCGAGCATCGAACGCTCCCGTGAATGGACGCCTTCACGGTAGGTCACGCCCGGGCGGGCGTGTTTGATGCCGATCAAGCTGGGGACAGACCCCTTTTTCCTTTAGGCGGAATGCCGTTCGGTCTTAGAGAAAAAGGGGTCTGTCCCTATTTCCGGATGTTGGGGGCCGGAAGGCCCTCGACCATGACGTTGAGCACGGCCGGCTGGCGCGAGCCCAGCGCGCGGCGCGCGGCCGGAAGGAGCTCCGCCGGATCGGTCACGCGCTCGCCGTAGGCGCCGAAGCCCTTCGCGACCTCGTCGTAGCGCGTCGGGAGCAGCTCGCAGCCCACGGCGCGATCGCGCCCGTAGTCGCGCACCTGGATCTGGTACTCGGCG
The DNA here is from genome assembly GCA_035465975.1 of Usitatibacter sp. Classification (GTDB taxonomy): domain Bacteria; phylum Pseudomonadota; class Gammaproteobacteria; order Burkholderiales; family Usitatibacteraceae; genus Usitatibacter. The sequence goes on along the minus strand of DATIVM010000482.1, from coordinate 2,739 downwards.
TTCCAGCGCGCGTCGTTGCCCACCACGGCGACGAACGGAAGCTCGTAGCGCACCGCCGTGTCGATCTCGGCGGGATGGAAGCCGAAGGTGCCGTCGCCGAGCATCGCGATCACCGGCGCATGGGGTACCGCGAGGCGCGCGGCGACGGCGAACGGCAGCGACGCGCCGATCGAGCCCGCCATCCCGTTCACCACGCGATGCGGCGCCGTGAGGCACGCCTGCGCCCATTGGCCGAACTCGCCGCCGTCGGCGACCAGCACCGAATCGGGATTCGCGTCGAGCAGCGCCTGCAGCGGCCGGCAGGCTTGCACCGGGTGCAGCCGCCCGGGCTGCGCGGCGCGCGCCTGGTCCCATTGCGGCGGCCGCCAGGCGATCGCCGCGCGCACCTCGTCGCACCACGCGGCCGCGACCGGCGCACGCTTGAGCGCGGCGCGCGTGAGCGATTCCGCGGCGGAAACCGCGTCGGCGCGCATGCTCGCGGTGAGCCGCGGGCCGACCGCGCGCCGCGCGCGTTCGCGCTCGGCCGCCTCCGCGTCCACCTGCAGGAACTCGCACACCATCGAGAACCCGGGCGCACGGCCGAACTTGAGCGTGTAGTCCAGGCGCTTTCCGAGCAGCAGCACCACGTCGGCCGTGGGCAGCAGCCCGGCGAGCGCGCCGAGGCTGGGATCGGCGATGCCGCGCGGGCTCTCCATGCCGACCACGGGGATGCCGGTCGCCGATTCCAGCGCCTGCATGCGCGCGCGGCCGTCGCGCCCCATCAGCACGGGGCCGCAGAGGATCAGCGGGCGGTGCGCGGCGGCGAGGCGATCGAGCAGCGCCTCGGCGCGCGATTCGGCGAGCGCCATCGGCTCGGGCCGCGCGTCCTCGACGGGCGGATCGTCCTCGGCGAGCGCCTGGTCCTCGAGCGCGTCGGTGGGAAGGCTGAGATGCACCGGGCCGGGACGGCCCGAGAGCGAGATGCGCAGCGCCCGCGCCACGTCCCACGCGACCACGCCCGCATCGGTGCTCACCCAGGCGGCCTTGGTGAGCGGTGCCGCGACCGCGGCCTGGCGCATCTCCTGGAAGGACCCCAGCCCGAGCTCGCCCGACGGCGCGTGCCCCGAGAGCAGCACCACGGGCGATTCGCCCATCGCCGCGGTGTAGAGCGCGGAGACGGCGTTGGCGTGCCCCGGCCCGCCGGTCACGAGCGCGATGCCGGGCTCGCCGGTGATTCGCGCCCAGGCATCCGCCATGTGCACCGCCGCCGCCTCGTGGCGCACGTGCACGAGCTCGAGCCCCGCGTCGATCGCCGCGTCGAACACCGGCATCACGTGGTTGCCCGAGAGCGTGAAGACCTTGCGGACGCCCGCCTTCGAGAGGATGCGCGCGAGGGCGTCGGCGCCGCGCTTGCCGCGCTCGCTCATGCGGTCTGCGCTTCCTCGGCGAGCGTCGCCGCGGCGATGCGCTCGGCGGTGATGGGCAGGTCGCGCACCCGCACGCCGATCGCGTCGCGCACCGCGTTGGCGATCGCGGCCGCCGTCGGCCCCTGTGCCGCCTCGCCCGCGCCGACCGAGGCCTCCTCTTCGCGTTGCAGCACTTCGACCTCCACGCGGGGCACCTCGGAGAAGCGCAGGATGGGGTAGGACTCCCATCCGCGGTCGGCGACGCGTGTGCGGTCGAAACGCACCGCCTCCTTGAGCGTCCAGCTCGCCGCCTGGATCGCGCCGCCCTCGACCTGGTTCGCGACGCCGTCGGGATTCACCGCGAATCCCACGTCGGCGGCGATGACGAGGCGGCGCACGCGAACCTCGTGCGTGAGCTCCACCTCCGCGACCACGGCGCAATAGGCGCCGGCGCCCTTGTAGCGCGCCCAGCCGATGCCGCGCCCGAAGCCCTCGCCGGATCTTGCGCTGCCCCACGACGAGCGGCGCGCGACCGATTCGATCACGGCGCGCGCGCGCGGATCGGAGACGTGGCGCAGGCGCCAGGCGACCGGATCCTCGCCGCGCGAGCGCGCGATGTCGTCCGCGAGGCTCTCGATCGCGAACACGTTCGCGAAGGCGCCGAGCGAGCGCAGGGCGGATGCGCGCAGCGGCATCTCGAGCACGCGATGGCACTCGACGCGCAACGCGGGAAAGTCGTAGCCGGGGACGGCATTGCGCTGCGATCCGCCGCCGCCCGCGAACGGCGGATCGACCGAGACGGGGCGATCGAACGGCCTGGCGAGCTGCGATGCCGCGAGCAGCGTCGGGATCTTCGCGCGGCCGGGGCGCATCGTGTGCCCGTTGCTCCAGACCTCGCCGCGCCACGCGAGCACCTCGCCGCGCTCGTCGAGGTCCGCCGCGAGGTCGATCGCCATGGCGGGGCCGAAGGGCGCCCAGGTGAGCTCGTCCTCGCGCGACCACACCACCTTCACCGCCTGCCCGGCCGCGGCGCGCGCGAGCAGCGCGGCGTCATCCCGGGCGTATCGCCCCGGCCGACCGGCGCAGGCGCTTCGCGCTTGCGGGGCCAGACCCTTGCCGGACCGGCAAGGGCATCGTTCGTCCGCGCCATCCCGAGCCTTTCACGGACCGATGGAGGAGAACCGAACGATGCCGCTCTTCAGCCCCGAATTCCTGTCCGCGCTCGCCGCGATCATCGTGATCGACCTGGCGCTCGCGGGCGACAACGCGATCGTGATCGCGCTCGCCGCGCGCGACCTGCCGGCGAACCTGCAACGGCGCGCGATCGTGTGGGGCACCTTCGGCGCCATCGCCG
>DATIVM010000481.1:0-5907 GCA_035465975.1 Usitatibacter sp. | reverse complement strand
CTGCACCGGCGCATCTACGAGGCGGACCCCGCGGCCGGCTGCGTGATCCACACGCATTCCACGCACCTCGTCGCCCTCACGCTCGACGGCGCACCGCTCGGAGGCGATCTCCTGCCGCCGGTCACGCCGTACTTCGTGATGAAGGTGGGCCACGTCCCGCGCATTCCCTACCACCGGCCGGGCGATCCGCGCGTGGCCGACCTCGTCGCGCAGGAAATCGCGCGGGGCGCCGAGCGCGGCGCGCCGATTCGCGCGGTGATGCTCGACCGGCTCGGTCCCAACGTGTGGCACGAGACCCCGGCGGCGGCCATGGCGGTGCTCGAGGAGCTGGAGGAGACCGCGCGCGTGTGGACGCTCGCGGGGCGCCGCGTGCAGCCCCTCGACGAGAACGCCATCGACGAGCTGCGCCGCGCCTTCGGCGCGCGCTGGTGAGCATGCCGAAGTTCGCCGCCAACCTCACGATGATGTACGGCGAGCACCCGTTCCTCGAGCGCTTCGCGGCCGCGGCGCGCGACGGCTTCCGCGGCGTGGAGTTCCTGTTCCCCTACGCGCACGAGGCCGGCGACCTGCGCGCGCGACTGGAGGCGAACGGGCTCGCGCAGGCGCTCTTCAACGCGCCGCCCGGCGACTGGGAGAAGGGCGAGCGCGGGCTCGCGTCGATTCCCGGGCGCGAGGACGAGTTCCGCCGCTCGGTGGACACGGCGCTCGAATACGCGCGCGTGCTCGGCAACCGATGCCTGCACGTGATGGCCGGACTCGTCGCGCCGGGGGCGGATCGCGCGCGCCATCGCGGGACCTACGTCGCGAACCTCGCCTGGGCGGCGCGCCAGGCGCGCGCCGACGGCATCACCGTGGTGATCGAGCCCATCAACCCGCGCGACATCCCCGGCTTCTTCCTCAACCGGCAGGACGAGGCGCACGCCGTGTGCGCGGAGGCGGGCGAGCCGAACCTCAAGGTGCAGATGGACCTCTACCACTGCCAGATCGTGGAGGGCGACCTCGCCATGAAGATCCGGCGGCACATCGCGGGCGTCGCGCACCTGCAGATCGCGGGCGTGCCGGAGCGCCACGAGCCGGACCACGGGGAGGTGAACTATCCGTACCTCTTCGCGCTGCTCGACGAGCTGGGCTACGACGGCTGGATCGGCTGCGAGTACCGGCCGAAGGCGGGGACGAGCGAGGGGCTCGGGTGGCTGCGCCGCTGGGAGAAAGAAGGGGTCTGACCCCTTTTCTAGTTGTACGGGGTGAGGAGCGGCTTGCCGGCGAAGAACGCCGCGAGGTTGTCCACCACGAGCTGGCCCATGGCGCGACGCGTGACGTGCGTGGCGCTTCCCACGTGGGGCTGGAGCACGACGTTGTCGAGCGCGAGGAAAGCCTCGGCGATGCGCGGCTCGTTGTTGAACACGTCGAGGCCGGCGCCGCCCAGCTTGCCCTCGCGCAGCAGCTCGAGCATCGCCGGCTCGTCCACCACCGATCCGCGCGAGATGTTCACGAACACGCCCTCGGGGCCGAGCGCCTCGAGCACCGCGCGGCTCACCAGGCCGCGCGTCGCCTCGCCGCCGGGGCAGGCCGCGACCAGGAAGTCCACGTCGCGCGCGAGGGCGACCGGATCCGCGTAGTAGGGCCACGCGACGTCCGCCTTGCGATGCGGTCCCTGGTAGGCGATCTTCAGGTTGAACGCCTCGGCGCGCCGGGCGATCGCGCGGCCGATGCGGCCGAGGCCGACGATGCCGAGGGTCCTGCCCTGGATCGTGCCGGTGAGCGCAAACGCCTTCTCGGCCCACTTGCGCTCGCGCACGTAGCGGTCGCCCTGGGGAATGCGGCGCACCGCCGCGAGGAGGAGCGCGACGGCGAGGTCGGCCACGTCGTCGGTCAGCACGTCCGGCGTGTTGGTCACCTTGATGCCGCGCGCGCTCGCCGCCGCCACGTCGACGGAATCGACGCCGACCCCGAAGTGCGAGATGAGCTTCAGCCCGGGCAGCTTCGCCATGGTCGCCGCGTCCATGCCGCGGAAGGCGGTGGTCGCGGCCGCCGTGATGCGCCCGGCGACCGAGGCGATGAACGCGTCGCGATCCGGGGCCTTCGAGACGTGGTGCACCGTGAAGGCGCCCTCCAGCGATTCCATGGTGGGCGGGTACATCGGGCCCATCAGCAGGACTTCAGGCTTCATCTGCCCTCGTTCTTTTCGTGGATCGAATCGTCACTTGCCGGCGTAGCCCACGATCTTCTGGCGCTGCTCGCCGAGGCCCTGGATGCCGAGGGTCACCACGTCGCCGGGCTTGAGCCATTGCGGCGCGGGCTTCATGCCCATCGCCACGCCCGGGGGCGTCCCGGTGGTGATGATGTCGCCGGGCAGGAGCGTCATGAACTGGCTCACGTAGGAGACGAGGTGGGCGCAGCCGAAGATCATGGTGCGCGTGTTGCCGCGCTGGCGCTTCTCGCCGTTCACGTCGAGCCACATGTCGAGGGACTGCGGATCGGTGATCTCGTCGGTGGTCACGAGCCACGGCCCCACGGGGCCGAAGGTGTCGCAGCCCTTGCCGCGGTCCCACTGGCTGCCGCGCTCGAGCTGGAAGTTGCGCTCCGAGACGTCGTTCACCACGCAATAGCCGGCGACATAGTCGAGCGCCTTCGACTCGGGCACGTACTGCGCCTTCGTCCCGATCACGATGCCGAGCTCCACCTCGTAGTCGAGCTTGGTCGAGCCCTTCGGCTGCACCACGTCGTCGTTGGGGCCGGTGAGGCAGGTGGTCGCCTTCATGAAGAGGATGGGCTCGGAAGGGATCGGCATTCCCGATTCCTGCGCGTGGTCGCTGTAGTTGAGGCCCACCGCCACGAACTTGCTGATGCCCGCATATGGCACGCCGAGGCGGGGATTGCCGCGCACCACGGGGAGCGTCTCCGGCTTCACGCGCGCGAGGCGGGCGAGGTTGCGCGGGGCGAGCATCGCGTCGTCGATCTGGGTGATGACCTTGGAGAGGTCGCGGATGTTGCCGTCCTTGTCGGCGAGGCCGGGCTTCTCGCGGCCGGGCGGGCCATAGCGCAGGAGTCGCATTGTCGTGTTCTCCGGGGAGTTTCGTCATTCCCGCGAAGGCGGGAATCCATGGGTTCCCGACGCCGGGAACGACGAATCTTACAGGCTCATCCCGCCGTCCACATATACCGCCTGCCCGGTCATGAACGACGACTCGTCGGAGACGAGGTAGACGAACGTCTCCGCGATCTCCTCCGCCGTGGCGAGCCGCCCCATGGGCTGGCGCGCGATGAAATCCTTGCGCGCCTGCACCGGGTCGGCGAACGCCTTGATGCGCTCGCCGAGCGAGGGCGTGTCCACGGTTCCGGGGCAGACGCAGTTCACGCGGATCCCCTGCTTCACGTGGTCGAGCGCGAGCGCGCGGGTGAATCCCTGCACCGCGGCCTTGCTCGAGGCGTAGGCGAGGCGGTTGGGCGCGGCCTTGCCCGCGCCGAGCACCGAGGACATGTTGAGGATCACGCCGCCGCCCTTCGCGATCATCATCGGGACCATCGCCTTGCACATCACGAACATGCTGCGCACGTTGAGATCGAAGCTGCGGTCCCAGTCGGCGATCGTGCAGTCGAGGATCGAGCCCTGGTGGACCCAGCCGGCGCAGTTGAAGAGGATGTCCACGGCGCCGGTCTTCCCGGCGAAGGCGGCGAGCGCGGCGTCGTCGAGGACGTCGAGGCGCGCGGCCTCGATCCCCGGCGTCCCCGCGAGGTCCTTCACGAGGTCGGCGTTCACGTCGGTGGCGATCACGCGCGCGCCCTCCCGTGCGAAGGCGAGCGCGGCGGCGCGGCCCATGCCGGCGCCCGCGGCGGTGACGAGGGCCCGCTTGCCCTGCAGGCGATTGGCCATGGCGAGGATCTCCCGGGAATCGGCTTGACGGGGGGCGGGCCGTGTGAAAAGCTCGCCCCGGATTGGCCTGACCAATTTACCAGATGCCCCTGCAAGCCGTCGACAGCCGCCGCCTCTACCGCCGGATCGCGGACCAGATCGCGGAGCTCATCGGGCGCGGCGAGTACGGGCCGGGCGATCGCCTGCCGCCCGAGCGCGACCTCGCGAAGCAGCTGCGGGTGAGCCGCCCCTCGGTGCGCGAGGCGCTCATCGCGCTCGAGGTCGAGGGCTACGTCGAGGTGCGCGTCGGCTCCGGCGTGTACGTGACCGGCGAGCGCCGCGGCGCTCGCTCGGAGGCGCTGCCCGCCGACTCCGGTCCCTTCGAGCTCATCCGCGCGCGCTCCCTGGTCGAGGCCGAGTGCGCGGCGCTCGCGGCGCGCTTCGCGACACCCGCCCAGGTGCGCGCGATCGACCGCGCCATCGACGCCATGTCCGCGGCGTGCGACCACGGCCGCATGCCGCTCGCCCCGGACCGCCTGTTCCACCTGCGCATCGCCGAGGCGAGCGGCAACAGCGCGCTCGCCCTGGTCGTGAAGACGTTGTGGGAGCAGCGCACCGGGCCGCTCTTCCTGCGCCTGGAGCACCATTTCGATACGCCGGGCCTCTGGAGCGTGGCGATCCGCGAGCACCGCGCCATCGCCCGCGCCATCGCGCGGCGCGATCCGACGGCGGCGCGCGCGGCGATGCGCCGCCACATGCGCGAGGCCGCGCGCCGCTTCAGCGCGAGCTGGGAGAAACGCAAGGCGGCCGCGTGAGGCGTGCTCCTCGCGGAGCAGGGCCGCGCGTCTTCGTCCTGTAGCGTTCGGCGCCGCGTCGTCCGCGGACGACACGCGGCATGGGGCGATCGCACCGAAAAGTCGCCGCGCCCCTTTTCGGGTGTAGGAAATCAACTACATTCCTACGGCGTGTTCCGACAGGCAAATCATTTCATGCCTGACTTCGTGACAAAGGCGCTTCCACCTACGATGGTTCGCACGAACTCCCCCGAATGGAATGGAACCGCACCATGGACAACACGATTCTTGTCGTCGAGGACGATCCGGAGCTGCAGGAAGTCCTGACGTTGAACCTGCAGAACGCCGGCTACAGGGTGATGCGCGCGGGCACGGTGCGGCAGGCCGAGCAGCTCGTGAACAGCAGCGTCCCGCAGCTGATCGTGCTCGACTGGATGCTGCCGGACACGCCGGGCCTCACCTTCGCGCGGAAGCTGCGCTCCGAGCGGCGCACCGCCGCCGTCCCGATCATCCTGCTCACGGGCCGCAGCGGCGAGTCCGACAAGATCACCGGCCTGGAGGCGGGCGCGGACGACTACCTCTACAAGCCGCTCCGCGAGCGCGAGCTCCGCGCGCGGGTGGCCTCGCTCCTGCGCCTGCGCCGCGCCATGGTGGCGCTGGAGTCGCGCCAGCGGGAGCTCGAGTCGGCCAACGCCGCGCTCAACGAGGCGCAGGCCGCCCTCGTGCGCGCCGGCAAGCTCGCCAGCGTCGGCACCCTGGCCGCCGGCCTGGCCCACGAGATCAACAACCCGCTCTCGTACATCAAGGCCGGCGCCCGCTCGCTCGTCCGCTCCCTCGAGGAGATCGGCCGGCTCTGCCCCTCCGCGGCCGGCGCCGCGCCCGCCGGCCTGGCCGAGGCCATCGCCGACGCCCGGGAGGTCGCCACCGAGATGCTGGAGGGGAGCCAGCGGCTGGAGCGGATCGCCGGCGACCTGCGCGTCATCGCCTCGCCCGACGCGCCGGCCGACGAGGCCGTCGATCCGAAGGAGGCGGTGGAGAGCGCCTTCCTGCTGGCCCGCTCCCGCTTCCCGGCCCTGCCACGCCTCGAGCTGGAGGTGGAGCCGGGCCCGCCCATCGAGTCGGTGGGGCGGCTCCTCACGCAGGGGCTGCTGCCGGTGGTGGAGAACGCCGTGCAGGTGTCCGGCCCCGGCGGCCTGATCACCGTCCGGATCCGCCAGCTCAACGTGGGCGTGGAGATCTCCATCCAGGACAGCGGCCCGG
>DATIVM010000480.1:0-7560 GCA_035465975.1 Usitatibacter sp. | reverse complement strand
GTCGTCCTGGACCGAGAACACGCACTGCTTGAACGCGCGCCGTTCCACCGAGGCAAGGAAGTCCGACATCTCTTTGCGATTCGCCATGAAGCTCGCTCGTGAGGGCCGCAGGTTTCCCGCTCGCTTGCCCGGGGTGAGCGTCCGTCGACGGATTCTCGGGGTGCGGCCCGCCGGGACTATAGCAGCCGGCGGCGGCCGCGCCGCATCGGCAATTGCAGCGGGGAATTTCGCGGTTTCGCCGCCGCGGCGCGGCGTCCGCGCTGATCGGGGGCAAGCGCGGCACCGTTCCTGCTTGACCAATCCGGAGCCAGCGGCTAATGTCTCTGGTTCCCCCCTCGAAATCCCCCTAATTCAAGGTCTTAGCATGGAACTCCAGCTCCCTCCCCTCGCGGAAACCGGTGAAACCCTGACGGGCGCCGAAATCGTCATCCGCTGTCTGCAGGAAGAGGGCGTCGAGTTCGTATTCGGCTATCCCGGCGGGGCGGTGCTGCACATCTACGACGCGCTCGCGCGGCAGAAGGGCAACCTCAAGCACATCCTCGCGCGCCACGAGCAGGGCGCGCTGCACGCGGCCGACGGCTACGCGCGCGCGACCGGCAAGCCCGGCGTCGCGCTCGTCACGAGCGGCCCCGGCGTCACGAATGCGGTCACCGGCATCGCGACCGCGTACATGGATTCCGTCCCCCTCGTCGTGATCACCGGGCAGGTGCCGACGAAGGCGATCGGCGAGGACGCGTTCCAGGAGTGCGACACCGTCGGCATCACGCGCCCGACGGTGAAGCACAACTTCCTGGTGAAGGACGTCGCGCAGCTCGCGGTGACGATCAAGAAGGCCTTCCACATCGCGACCACGGGCCGGCCCGGCCCGGTGCTCGTGGACATCCCGAAGGACGTGTCCAACACGCCGACTCACTACCACTATCCGCAGAAGCTGCACATGCGCTCGTACAGCCCGGTGCTGAAGGGCCACGGCGGTCAGATCAAGAAGGCGCTGCACCTGCTCCTCGAGGCGAAGCGCCCGATGATCTACGTGGGCGGCGGGGCGATCCTCGGCGAGGCGTCGGGCGAGGTGACGGAGCTCGTGCGTGCCCTCGGCTACCCGGTCACCAACACGCTCATGGGCCTGGGCGCGTATCCGGCCACCGACCGGCAGTTCGTGGGCATGCTCGGCATGCACGGCACGTTCGAGGCGAACAACGCGATGCAGAACTGCGACGTGCTGCTCGCGGTCGGCGCGCGCTTCGACGACCGCGTGATCGGCAACCCCGCGCACTTCGCCGCGGGCAACCCCGGCCGCAAGATCATCCACATCGACGTCGATCCGTCGTCCATCTCCAAGCGCGTGCGCGTCGACGTGCCGATCGTGGGCGGCGTGAAGGAAGTCCTCACGGAGATGCTGGGCCAGCTCAAGGCGGGCAGCGCGCGGCCGGACGCGGCGGCGCTCGCCGCCTGGTGGAAGCAGATCGACGCCTGGCGCTCGAAGGACTGCCTCAAGTACGACCGCAACTCCCCGCTCATCAAGCCGCAGTTCGTGATCGAGAAGCTCTACGAGATCACCCAGGGCGACGCCTACGTCACGTCCGACGTGGGCCAGCACCAGATGTGGGCCGCCCAGTTCTACAAGTTCACGAAGCCGCGCCGCTGGATCAACTCCGGGGGCCTCGGCACCATGGGCGTGGGGCTGCCCTACGCGATGGGCGTGAAGCTCGCCTTCCCGGAGGCCGACGTCGCGTGCGTCACGGGCGAGTCCTCGATCCAGATGTGCATCCAGGAGCTCTCCACCTGCAAGCAGTACCACCTGCCGGTGAAGATCGTGAACCTGAACAATCGCTACATGGGCATGGTCCGACAGTGGCAGGAGTTCGTCCACGGCAACCGCTACAGCGAGTCGTACATGGATTCGCTGCCCGATTTCGTGAAGCTCGCCGAGGCCTACGGGCACGTGGGCATGCGCATCGACAAGCCCGCCGACGTGGAGGGCGCGCTCAAGGAGGCGTTCGCCATGAAGGACCGCCTGGTATTCATGGATTTCATCACCGACCAGACCGAGAACGTCTTCCCGATGGTGCCCGGCGGCAAGGGCATGTCGGAGATGATCCTTTCCGAAGAACTCTGACCGTCGCCCCCGTGTAGACGGGGGCCCAATCCTCGCAAGAATTGGATCCCCGTCTACACGGGGATGACAGAAGAAAGCCATGCGCCACATCCTCTCCATCCTGGTCGAAAACGAAGCCGGCGCGCTCTCGCGCGTGGCGGGCCTGTTCTCCGCCCGCGGCTACAACATCGAGACGCTCACCGTCGCGCCCACCGAGGACGCCACCCTCTCGCGCATGACGATCGTCACCACCGGCTCCGACGAGATCGTCGAGCAGATCACCAAGCAGCTGAACAAGCTGGTCGACGTGGTGAAGGTGGTGGACCTTTCCGAGGGCAAGCACATCGAGCGCGAGCTGATGCTCGTGAAGGTGCGCGCCGCCGGCAAGGACCGCGAGGAGATCAAGCGCACCGCGGACATCTTCCGCGGGCGCGTCCTCGACGTCACCGACAAGTCCTACACGATCGAGCTCACCGGCACCACCGAGAAGCTCGACGCCTTCCTCGACGCGCTCGACCGCAGCGCGATCCTGGAAACCGTGCGCACCGGCGTATCCGGCATCGGGCGCGGCGAGTGGGTCCTGAAAGTCTGAACCCGTCTCCCCCAATTCCAAGGAACACTGAAATGAAGGTCTATTACGACAAGGACGCGGACCTCTCGCTCGTGAAGGGCAAGAAGGTCACCATCATCGGCTACGGCTCGCAGGGCCATGCTCACGCGCAGAACCTGAAGGATTCCGGCGTGAAGGTCACCGTGGGGCTGCGCAAGGGCGGCGCCTCGTGGGAGAAGGCCGAGAAGGCGAAGATCCCCGTGAAGGAGATCGGCGAGGCGGTGAAGGGAGCGGACCTGGTGATGATCCTGCTTCCCGACGAGAACCACCCGCAGGTCTACAAGGAATCGATCGAGGCCCACATCAAGAAGGGCGCGGCGCTCGCCTTCGCGCACGGCTTCAACATCCACTTCAAGCAGATCGTCCCGGGCCCTTCGACGTGATCATGATCGCGCCGAAGGGCCCGGGCCACCTCGTCCGCTCGACCTACACCCAGGGCGGCGGCGTCCCGGCCCTCATCGCCGTGCACCAGAACGCCTCCGGGAAGGCGAAGGACCTGGCGCTCTCGTACGCGGCGGCGATCGGCGCGGCGCGCGGCGGCGTGATCGAGACCAACTTCCGCGAGGAGACCGAGACCGACCTCTTCGGCGAGCAGACCGTGCTCTGCGGCGGCATCGTCGAGCTCATCAAGGCGGGCTACGAGACGCTGGTGGAGGCGGGCTACGCCCCGGAGATGGCGTACTTCGAGTGCCTGCACGAGACCAAGCTCATCGTGGACCTGATCTACGAGGGCGGGATCGCGAACATGAACTACTCGATCTCCAACAACGCCGAGTACGGCGAGTACGTGAGCGGGCCGAAGGTGGTGGGTGCCCCCGCGCGCCAGGCGATGAAGGAGATCCTCGAGCGCATCCAGAACGGCGAGTACGCGCGCGACTTCATCCTCGAGAACAAGGCCGGCGCGCCCACGCTCAACGCGCGCCGCAGGCTGCTGGCCGAGCACGACATCGAGAAGGTGGGCGAGAAGCTTCGCGCCATGATGCCGTGGATCCGCAAGAACAAGCTGGTCGACCGCTCGACCAGCTGACCGGCCGCATGGCGACTTCCAGGGCGGTCATCCCCGTGCCGGGGGCCGTCATCCCCGCGCAGGCGGGGATCCATCCCCAATGACGACCTACCCGCACCCGATCATCGCGAAGGAGGGATGGCCCTATCTCGCCATCGCGGTGATCGTGGCGGCGGTCGCGGCCGGCTTCTTCGGCTGGTGGTCGCTGCCGTTCTGGCTCGCGGCGCTTTTCGTGCTGCAGTTCTTCCGCGACCCGGCGCGCGAGATCCCGCAGGGCGAGGGGCTCGTGCTCTGCCCGGCCGACGGGCGCGTGCTGGTGGTGGGCAAGGCGCGCGACCCGTACCTGCAGCGCGAGGCGCTGAAGGTGAGCATCTTCATGAACGTGTTCAACGTCCACTCGAACCGCTCGCCGGTGGACGGCCTGGTGCAGAACGTCACCTACACGGCGGGCGGTTTCCTCAACGCCTCGCTCGACAAGGCGTCGTCGGGCAACGAGAGGAACGCGCTGCACCTGCGCACCGACGCCGGCGTGGACGTGACCTGCGTGCAGATCGCCGGCCTCGTCGCGCGGCGCATCCTCTGCTACGTGAAGGCGGGCGAGCGCCTGGCGCGCGGCCAGCGCTTCGGCTTCATCCGCTTCGGCTCGCGGGTCGACGTCTACGTTCCGGCGGATTCGCGCCCGCGCGTGGCGATCGGCGACAAGGTGAAGGCCGCCTCCACGGTCCTCGCCGAGCTTCCCGCCGCGCCGCGGGCCTAGCGGGGGCGCGCCATGGCCGTTCCCCTCCGGCGCGCCGCGAAGCCCACGCTCGAGCGCGCGCGCAAGCGCGGCGTCTACCTCCTTCCGAACCTCTTCACCACGCTCGCGCTCTTCGCGGGCTTCTTCGCGATCGTGCAGTCGATGAACCGCCACTTCGAGCAGGCGGCGGTCGCGGTGTTCGTCGCGATGGTGCTCGACGGCCTGGACGGGCGCGTCGCCCGCCTCACGCGCACGCAGTCCGCGTTCGGGGCCGAATACGACAGCCTCGCCGACATGGTGTCCTTCGGCGCGGCGCCGGCGCTGCTGATGTACGAATGGGCCCTGCGAGGCTTGGGGCGCATCGGCTGGATCGCCGCCTTCGTGTACTGCGTGGGCGCGGCGCTGCGGCTCGCGCGCTTCAACACCCAGCTCGCCGTGGCGGACAAGCGCTGGTTCACGGGCCTGCCGAGCCCGGCGGCGGCCGCGCTGGTGGCCGGGATGATCTGGGTGTTCAACGCGCACGACATCCGCGGCGAGGACGTTTCCTGGCTCGGCGCGGCCGTCACGGTGTACGCGGGCATCACGATGGTCACGAACGTGAAGTTCTACAGCGGCAAGGACATCAACCTGCGCCGCCAGATGCCGTTCTGGGTGACGATCGTGATCGTCGTGACGCTGCTCCTCATCTCGATCAAGCCCTCGCACGTGCTGTGGGGCGTGGCGGTGCTCTACGGGGTCTCGGGCTACTTCGGCTGGATGGTGCAGCGGGTGAGGACCGGCGCCACGCAGAAGCAGTACCGCGACATCCGCGACGCCCTCGAGGAAGGCGACACCACGGCGCTCGCGCGCATGCTCTCCACCACGCCGATCGATTCCGTGGTCGGGCCCGGCGGCCGCACGCTCCTCATGGCCGCGGTGGAGGAGACGAACCTCCCGGCGATCGAGCTCCTCGTCGCCCGCGGCGCGGCCCTCGACCTGCGCGACGAGGGCGGCGCCACCGCGCTCGCGCTCGCCGCGGAGATGGGCTTCCACGAGGCGGCCGAGGTGCTGCTCGATGCCGGCGCGGATGCGAACCTCCCGGACCTCGCGGGCATGACCGCGCTCGACATCGCCGAGGAGCACGGCGCCCACGACATCGCCGCGCTGCTGCTGCGCTACGGCGCGAAGTCGAGCCGCGAGCTCGCCCCGCGCGAGCCGTGAGCGTCGCGGCCGCGCGCCGGGCCGCCCATTTGCCAACCCGGGCCGGGACCGGCTATATTGGTCCCATGCATCCTCAGGGCGACCTCCTCTCCCTCCGCCTTTCCGGCACCGGCGCGCTCGCGCTGGGCCTCGCGCTGCGCCTCGCGCGCTAAATACTCCAACCCCCCCAGTACGTGCAGCACCCAGCCCCCCCGGGCTGTTGAATCGCCCCAACAACTTGGGGACGGCCGTTAAACTGCCCCGACAAGTCGGGGACCCCAGCCGATTTCGACGGAGAGATCCCATGAAGGACCAGTTGATCATTTTCGACACCACGATGCGCGACGGGGAGCAGAGCCCGGGCGCCGCCATGACGCGCGACGAGAAGCTGCGCATCGCCAAGCAGCTCGAGCGCCTGCGGGTGGACGTGATCGAGGCGGGCTTCGCCGCCTCGAGCCCCGGGGATTTCGAGGCGATCCGCGCGGTGGCCGCCGCGGTGCGCGATTCGACCGTGTGCTCGCTCGCCCGGGCCAACGACAACGACGTGAAGCGCGCCGGCGAGGCCATCAAGGGCGCGAGCTCGGGGCGCATCCACACCTTCATCGCGACGAGCCCGATCCACATGCAGCACAAGCTGCGCATGGAGCCGGAGGCCGTGCTCGAGGCCGCGGTGCGGGCGGTGAAGCTCGCCCGCCGGTACACCGACGACGTGGAGTTCTCGGCCGAGGACGCGGTGCGCTCGGACGTGGACTTCCTCTGCCGCATCTTCGAGGCGGCGATCGAGGCGGGCGCGCGCACCATCAACGTGCCCGATACGGTGGGCTACAGCACGCCGGAGCTGTGGGGCGAGCTCTTCCGCAAGCTCATCTCGCGCGTGCCCAACGCGGACAAGGCGGTGTGGTCCACGCACTGCCACAACGACCTCGGCATGGCGGTCGCCAACTCGCTCGCCGCGGTCATGGCGGGCGCGCGCCAGGTCGAGTGCACCATCAACGGCCTGGGCGAGCGCGCCGGCAACGCCTCGCTCGAGGAGATCGTGATGGCGGTGCGCACGCGCGCGGACTTCTACACGTGCACGACGCGCATCGATACGACGCAGATCGTCCCGACCAGCAAGCTGGTGTCCACCATCACCGGCTACCCGGTGCAGCCCAACAAGGCGGTGGTCGGCGCGAACGCCTTCGCGCACGAATCGGGCATCCACCAGGACGGCGTGCTCAAGCACCGCGAGACCTACGAGATCATGCGCGCGGCCGACGTGGGCTGGGGCGCGAACCGGCTCACGCTCGGCAAGCTCTCGGGGCGCAGCGCCTTCAAGTCGCGCCTGCAGGAGCTCGGCATCGCGCTCGCCTCCGAGGAGCAGCTGAACGCCGCCTTCGCGCGCTTCAAGGAGCTCGCCGACAAGAAGCGCGAGATCTTCGACGAGGACATCCAGGCGCTGATGTCGGACGAGACCGTCACGCCGGAGGCCGAGCGCTACAAGCTCGTGTCGCTCACCGCCCACTCCGAGACCGGCGAGCAGCCGTTCGCGCGCGTGGTGATCGTCGACCAGGGACGCGAGGCGCGGGCCGAGGCGCGCGGCGACGGCCTGGTGGACGCCACCTTCAAGGCGATCGAGAGCATCGTGCAGAGCGCCACGGAGCTGCAGCTCTATTCCGTGAGCAACGTCACGGAAGGCACGGACTCGCAGGGCGAGGTGACGGTGCGCCTGGCGAAGGGCGGCCGCATCGTGAACGGCATGGGCGCCGACACGGACATCGTCGTGGCTTCCGCCAAGGCCTACATCAACGCGCTCAACAAGATGGGCACGAAGTCCGAGCGCGTGAACCCGCAGTACGGGGAAGCGCGCGCGGTTTGAAGCGCGGCGCGGGAAAGATGCCGCGGCTCGGGATGGGCACGTGGCACATGGGCGAGAGCGGCCGGGAGCGCGGCGC
>DATIVM010000479.1:0-11180 GCA_035465975.1 Usitatibacter sp. | reverse complement strand
CGATTGGGCCCGAGCTGCGAGAGGTAGCCGCGCACCACGACGCCGTAGCGCTCGCGCAGCCACTTCTTCGCGACGGCACCGGCGGCGACGGCGGGCGCGGTCAATCGCGCGGAGGATCGCCCGCCGCCCCGAGGATCGCGGATGCCGTACTTGGCGAGGTACGTGTAGTCGGCGTGCCCGGGGCGGAACGATCGCGCGATCTTCTCGTAGTCCTTCGAGCGCTGGTCCTCGTTGCGGATGAGGAGCGCGATCGGCGTGCCGGTGGTCCTGCCCTCGTACACGCCCGAGAGGATCTCCACGCGGTCCTCCTCGCGGCGCTGCGTCACGTGGCGCGAGGTGCCGGGCTTGCGGCGGTCGAGGTCGGGCTGGATGTCCTGCTCGCTCAACTCCATCCCCGGCGGGCAGCCGTCGATCACGCAGCCGATCGCTGGCCCGTGCGATTCGCCGAAGGTGGTGACGGTGAAGAGGGTGCCGAGGGTGTTGCCGGACATGGTGGGGCGAGTTTACTGCATCCCATGTTCCGTTTAAACATCAAGAGGTTGAGCCAATGTCTAAGATCACAAGTTGTGACCTTAGACGGGCGGCGGCTCACTTGGTGAGCCTCGCGGGACGGAAGATCGTTCAACGGCAACAGTCGGCCGGTTGCCACCTGTATCGCTATGCTATACACTCGCAAGTGATTCGAAGCTTCCGCCACAAGGGACTGCAGCGCTTCTTCGAGACCGGCTCCGTTGCGGGCATCCGGCCCGAACATGCGCGGAGACTACGGTTGCAGCTGGGACGGCTCGAGTCCGCTGGCGTTGCGGACGATATGAATCTGCCGGGCTGGCGCTTCCACCAACTGGAGGGCGCCCTCAAGGGGCACTACGCCGTGACTGTAAACAAGAACTGGCGCCTCACCTTCTCCTTCGAGAATGGGGACGCCGTCCTCGTCGATTATCAGGACTACCACTGACTTGAACATGGCGGCGACCAGGTCGAACCGCATGCACAACCCTCCGCACCCGGGCGAGATCCTTCGGGACACCGTGCTCGGGCAGTCCGGGCTTTCGGTGACCGAGTTCGCAAGGAAGCTCGGCGTGTCCCGTGTCGCGCTTTCCCGTGTGGTCAATGGACGGGCGGCCGTGAGTGCAGACATGGCGCTGCGGCTTGCGGCCGCGCTCGGAGGCAGTGCGGAGTCGTGGCTTCGCATGCAGGCCGCTTACGACCTGTGGCAGGCATCGCGCAAGCCGCGGCCGAGGGTCGAAAGGATCAAGCTCTCGGCGTAGGCCCCCTGTTACCGCAGGAATCTCGGCTGACTCACTCGTCAGAACGCGATTGAAGGCTGAGCTCGTCCTCGCCATCGGCTCGATCATCAAGGAGCGCGATCTGACTCGGGGAGAAGCCGCGGACCCGCCTCGGATTGCGACCTTAAGGGCCGGCGCCTCCGAAATGCAAGTTGCATTCGGCTGATCCGCTGGATCACTAAAGCGATCCACTGGATCAGTCGAATGCAAACGAGCTTTCGAGGCACCCCCACTCGATCCCGCCACCGCAAGCGATCACGGCCAACGGCGGCGGCCCAGCACCCGAGGATCACCCGAGAATCGGCTCCAGAGCCTTCCCGATCCTCTCGCCCTGCGCCTGGGTGATCATCCCGCCCAGGATCTTGTTGAAGCGCTCTTCCTGCACGCCGCTCACGATGTACTGGTAGCGGTAGGCCTTCAGGAACGCCTCGGCCACGGCGGCACGAGGCCCGGGCGCGAGCTCCCGACCCAGGGTGGCGAGGAAGTACTCCGCATCGGCCTTCGCCTGCATCTGCACGATGCCGTCCACCGCGCCCACCAGCCCGATCAGGTCATCCACCGCCTTGTCGCGAGCCTTCGCGTCGAGCTTCGCGTCCTCGCGGATCCACTCCAGCTCGTCGAGGATCGCGTGCTGCGATTCCTCGCGCCAGTGGTACATGAAGACGTCCTTCCAGAGCTCGGAGAGGTTCGCATCCGCCTCGATGCTCGAGCGGTAGTGCGCCAGCACGAAGATCTCGATGTGGCAGACGAGCGCCAGCACCGACCACGTGGATGCGGCGAGCACCGCCTTCGCGACATCGTTGGGCTGCGGCAGGAACGTGTAGCCGGCGGGCATGCCCTTGGCGGTCATCGCTTCCATGCGCCGGAAGAGCTCCTGGTGCTTGAGCTCCTCGTCGGTGAAGCGCACCAGCGCCTCGAGCGCCACCTGGTCGCCCATCCAGTGGTCGCGGCTCACCTCGAGGATCTTCGCGCCGATGAAGCGCTCGACCAGCCCGAACATGTTGGCGTAGGTGCGGCCCTGCACCTGGCTGAAGGCGCGCTTCTCGAACTCGGTGAGGAAGGACAGCCGCGCGACCATCGAGAGGCCGTCGGGCAGGAACTTGCGCTTGAAGTCGAGGCTGCGGCCGCGGATCACGTCGCGGTCGATGTCCCAGCGGATGCGCTTGGAGTTCTCGATGCACTTGGCGTAGCGCATGGTGTCGGGCGGGAGGGTCATGTCCATGGAAATCTCCTGGGGTGGGTTTCGATCAAGGGTTTTCGTTTTGGTCGGAACGCGCGCGAAACGAGACCGAGGCGTCCTGCAGGGCCTGGATCACCGCGCGGCCGTTGCGGTCGAGGCGGAAGGCCTCGCCGGTCCCGATGACGATGTCGCGCCGGTCGTCCTGCTGCGTGAGCCAGATCGCGCCGCGGTGCACGCGCACTTCCAGCCCCTGGGCGCCTTCGAGCGCGAGGAGCGTGTTGCGCGCCAGGCGATCGAGGCACGGGCCGTCGGGGAAGCTGCGTTTCATGCTGCGTCTCCTTGTCGTCGGGAACGCCGCAATCATCGCCATCCATCGCCCCGCCGCCTTGCCGCGCGCGCCGCGTTTCTTGCGCGCGCCGCCGGTCCGCTGCAGATCGCTTGATCGCCGCGCCGCCCCGCTTGCCCGGGACGCCGGGGACGCCGGAGGACCTCGGGTAACATGGGCCGCCGACGCCCGCGCGGAGCCAGCCCATGGACGCCCTATCCGAAATGCTGAAGGCCGTTCGCCTCACGAGCGGCATCTTCCTCGAGGTCGAGTTCACCGCCCCCTGGTGCATCGATTCCGCCCCGGGTGAAAAGGACGTCTCGCACATCCTTCCCGATGCGGAGCACGTCTCGATCTACCATCTGCTCACCGAGGGGCGCTGCCGCGCGAAGCTCCCCGGCCCCGGGCCCTCGATCGAGCTGGAGGCGGGCGACCTCATCCTCTTTCCCCACGGCGACGGGCACCTGCTCGGGAGCGACCTTCACCTCGCGCCGATCGAGGCGGCCGGGCTCGTGGAGCCCTCCCCCGGCGGAGGACCGGCGCACATCCGCTATGGCGGCGGGGGCGCCCGCACCCGATTCGTTTGCGGCTACATGGCCTGCGACAAGCGCACGTGCAAGCCGCTTCTCGGCGCGCTTCCCCGCATGCTCAAGGTCTCGCTTCGCGATTCACCCGCGGGGGCCTGGATCGAGGCCACGATCCGGCGCGCGGCGTTGGAGACGCATGCGCCGGGCGCGGGCGGCGACGTCGTGCTCGCCCGGCTGGCGGAACTGCTCTTCGTGGAGGGCGTTCGCGAATACGTGCGCTCGCTTCCCGAGAGCCAGCAGGGGTGGCTCGCCGGACTTCGCGATCCGCACGTGGGGCGCGCCTTGGCACTCCTGCACGCCGATCCCGGGCGCGCCTGGGCGGTGGAAACGCTCGCGCAGGAGACGGGGCTCTCGCGCTCCGCGCTCGCCGATCGCTTCGTGGCGTTGATCGGCGAGCCTCCGATGCAGTACCTCACGGGATGGCGCATGGCGCTCGCCGCGCAGGCGCTTTCCACCAGCAACGATGCGGTGGCGCGCATCGCCGAGCGCGTCGGCTACGAATCGGAGGCGGCGTTCAACCGCGCGTTCAAGCGGGAGTTCGGGACGCCGCCCGCGGCGTGGCGGCGCGCGGCGCGGCTTACGGCGCGAAAGGAAGTCGCCTGCGCGGTGGAAGCGCCGGGGGTTTAGGGCTCCAGCAGATCCGGGGCGACGAATCGGATTACCGATACCCCGCCGCCTGCAACTCGAAGAGCTCCTTGTATCGGCCGCCCTGCGCGAGCAATTCCTCGTGCGTGCCGATCGCCTCGAGCAGCCCCTCGCCGAGCACGACGATGCGGTCGGCCATGCGCACGCTCGAGAAACGGTGCGAGATCAACAGTGCCATCTTCCCCGCGCTCAGCTCCTTGAAGCGCTTGAACACCTCGTACTCGGCCCGCGCATCCAACGCCGCCGTAGGTTCATCCAGCACGAGCACCTGTGCGTCGCGCATGTACGCCCGCGCGATCGCGATCTTCTGCCACTCGCCGCCCGACAGATCGGTGCCGGTCTTCCATCGTTTCCCGATGATCTGGTCGTAGCCGCCGGGGAGCCTGCGGATGAGCTCGTCGGCCCCGCTCTGCTCGGCCGCGTGGACGATGCGCGCCCGGTCGTCGCGGGCTTCGATGCGGCCCACGGCGATATTCTCGGCGGCGGTGAGGTGGAAGCGCACGAAGTCCTGGAAGATGACGCCGATGTTGGCGCGCAGCTCGAAGAGGTCGTACTCGCGCAGGTCGTGGCCGTCGAGGAGGATGCGGCCCTCGTCGGGATCGTAGAGGCGCGTGACGAGCTTCACGAGCGTGGTCTTGCCGGCGCCGTTCTCCCCGACGAGCGCGAGGACCTCGCCCGCGCGCAACGTGAACGAGAGATGCCGCACCGCCCAATGCTCCGCGCCCGGATAGCGGAAGCCGACGTCCTCGAACATGAACCCTTCGCGGATCGGATTCGGGAATGGGCGCGGATTCGACGGCGACGTGATCTCGGGCTCGATCTCGAAGAACGAGAAAAGATCGTCGAGGTAAAGCGCCTGGCCCGCGACCGTCGAGAAGCCGGAGAGGAAATTCTCGAGGAGGGTTCGCAGGCGCCGGAACGATCCCGCGAGGAACGTGAGGGCGCCGATCGAGAATTCGCCGTGGAGCGTGCGCCAGACGATGTACGCGTAGGCGACGTAATACGCGCTGGTGCCGATCGCCGTGAGGACGCTTCCCCATCCCGCACGGCGCATCGCGATCTTCCGGTTCGCCCTGAAGAAGCCCGTCGCGAGCGCCTCGTAGCGCGCCATGAGGAAGTCGTTGAGGCCGAAGATCTTGACCTCCTTCGCCGTCTCGACGCTCGCCGCGGTCTGGCGCACGTAGTCGCTCTCGCGGCGCTCGGGCGCACGCGTGTAGTTCATCCAGTACGCCTGCGCGTTGAAGTGCACCTCGCCGATGAAGGCCGGCACGAGCGCGACCGCCATCAGCACGAGGAGCCACGGCGCGTAGACGAAGAGGCCCGCCCCGAAGCTCACGATGGTGACCACGTCCTGCGCCTGGTTGAAGAGCTGGCTCATGAGCCCCGTACGCCCCGACGCCTGCTGGCGCGCGCGTTCGAGCCGGTCCTGCACCTCGCTATCCTCGAAGTCCTCCAGGTCGAGTGTGGCCGCGTGCTGCATCAGGCGAAGGCTCGTCGCGATGCTGAAACGCTCGCCGAGGAGCGAATCGAGAAGCGAGACGCCGCGGCCGAGGACGTCGGAAAGAACCGCGAGTCCGAGCTCCAGGGCGAGAAGTACCAGGATCGGGTGGAGCTTGCCGCTCGCGAGCCACTCCTGGAGGCTGCTACCGCCCGGTGGCTGCTGCGCGGCCTTTACGACCGCATCGATGATGAGCGCCCCGACGTAGAGGGTTGCAACCGGGAGAAGCGCGCGGATGATGCGCAGGACGATCAGCGCGACACTGATCGCGGGACTCGTCTGCCATACGAGCTTCAGGAAGGGCGGGAGGTTGCGCAGGGCGCCGACGCGCTCGCGGATGGAGCTGGGTGCCTGTCCCGGGATGCGGCCCATGCCTTCCGGCGGCATGCGTCCTCCCATCGAATACTGGCGGGGCATGCGCCAGTATAGGAGGGCGCGGCAGCGCGGCCATTCGAGACGACGCGCGTGCGGGCTGATCGGAGTTGCGCGCTCGATGCCGGGGCACGAATCGATCAGGGCCTTGACGGCCGCGGGCGGTGCGCCTAGCCTAAACCGACCGGTCTAATAGAGTTTCACCATATGGAAAGCGACGTCCGGGAAAGGCTCCTGAGGCAGGGCATGGCGATGCTCCTGCGCCACGGCTATCACGACCTGGGCGTGAATGCCCTGCTCGAGGCGACCAGCACGCCGAAGGGCTCCTTCTATCACTACTTCAAGTCGAAGGAGCAGTTCGGGCTCGAGGCGATCGACCTCTACATGGCCGAAGCGCACGCGGGGCTCGACATGTGCCTGAACGACCGGAAGCGCAAGCCGCTCGCGCGCGTGCGGCGCTTCTTCGAGCTCACCGAAGAGAAGTACCGCACCGAGGGATATCTCGGCTGCCTGCTCGGCGGCCTGGGCCAGGAGCTCTCCGGCGTGAGCGATGCGTTCCGCCGCAAGGTCGAGGAGTGTTTCACGTCCATTGGCGCACGCATCGCGGCATGCCTCCAGCTCGCCGTGGATTCGGGCGAGCTGCCGAAGGGCACGGATACGCAGCGCATGGCGACGCTCCTCATCAACTGCTGGGAGGGCGCGGCACTTCGATGCCGCCTGCTGCGCGACCCCGCCCCGCTCCGGCAGATGCTCGACTTCTACTTCAGCGCCGCACGCGCATGACGGCGCCCTTCACCTCCCTTTTTTTGGGCCCGACCTAGACCGACCGGTCTATTAGGGAATTTCCCCCGCAACCACCGCAAAGGAGAAAGACGATGAGCACCGCTTCCCTCTTCGAACGGCTTGGCGGCAGCAACGGGATCAGCAA
The DNA here is from genome assembly GCA_035465975.1 of Usitatibacter sp. Taxonomy (GTDB): domain Bacteria; phylum Pseudomonadota; class Gammaproteobacteria; order Burkholderiales; family Usitatibacteraceae; genus Usitatibacter. The sequence continues at coordinate 4,359 of DATIVM010000479.1, read as the reverse complement.
CATCGTGGAGGAGGTCGTCGCCCTGCACATGCAAAACCCGGTGATCCGGTCGCGGTTCCGCCCGTACCTCGAGACGCCCGACAAGCTGGCGATCACCAAGAAGCACCTGTGCGCATTCCTCGAGGAAGGTTGCGGCGGCACGATGAAGTACACCGGCCGCACGATGCAGGACGCGCACCGCGGAATGAACATCAACGAGGCGGAGTACGTGGCCGCGATGGACGACATCCTCACCGCGCTTCGCAAGCACAAGATCGACGAGGAGACCCAGAAGGACATCCTGGCGATCTCGTACTCGCTGAAGGAGCAGATCCTGCACCTGTGACACGTCGCTGACGGATGGCGCGGCGGCCAATTCCCCGATCAGGTCCGCATCTGCCGATGCAGCCGCCACGCCATGAAGCCCAGCACCGCCACAGCAAGAATGAGCGTCGCCCAAAGCGCGAGCTTGCGGGGGCCGATCGCCGCCAGCCGGGCCGGAAGCCACGACGAGCGCGGCGGGCCGCCCTCCACGGAACCTACCGTCGCCTCGGGCAGCTTCAGCTCGTCGCCCCGCTTGTATCCCGGGATCAGCGTGGAAACGCGCACCCAGGCGGCCTTCGCGTCGGGATCGCCGAAAGCGAGGTGGAACGGGCCCGGGCCGCGCGCCACGAACACCACCTGGCGGCTGCGCCATTGCGCCTCGAGCTTCGGCGGCGTGTTGCCGATGCCCCCCGAGCGTGGATCGACGCGCGCCATCCACTCGCGCGCCGGGTAGCGCCCGATGTCCACCGCGGGCGATTCGACCTCGATGCCGTTGCGCTCCAGCCGATAGAACACGGCGCTCGTCACGCGGCGCGGCTCGGTCTCGGGCGGATCGCGCGCGAGGATCGCGAACTGCGCGACGGAGTTGGGCTCGGCCGGCACGATGCGCAGCGCCTCCACCGGCAGGCGCGCGCCGAGGTCGAATACGAACTCGCCGGGCTTCGCGCCCGCCTTTCCCGCCACCGTCAGCGTCTCGCGCTTCGCACGCCGCACCCCCGGCTCGTACTCGCCGCGAACGGAGCGCAGCGCGAACGACGGCGCCCCGCTCCACGTCACCCGGTAATAGCGCGCCTTGCTCGGCAGGTACAGCGCCACCCGCGGCTGCTCGAGAAGCTCTCCGCCCTGGGACAGGCGCACGACGGAAGCCTCGCCGGCGCGATGCCACGACTGGAGATCGCCGCTCGCCTCCACCGAGACGCGCACGACCTCGGTGCCGGGCGCGGCGCTCCACTCGAGCACGAGCGCCGCGAGCCGCTCGCTGAGCTTGCTGGCGTCCACGAGGTATGCGGCCGGCACGAAGGACCGGGCCGCCGCGCCCCCGCGTCCGCGCACCTCGACCAGCGTGCCGTCCGACATGCGCACCGTCACTTCCGCACCCTTCGTTCCGGCCGCCGCGGCGAGCTTGCTTACCGGGAAAATCGGCAGCGCGACGGTCCGCGGCGCTTCGCGCACCGCCTCGGGGTCGCCCGCGAGCGCGATGGGCACCGGTTCCCCGCGTGCATTGAACACCCGCACGTCGGCCAGGTCGCGCCGGGTGTCGCGATACGCCTGGAACGGCAGCGTGAAGCGCTGCAGGGCATCGGCGTTCGCCGGCGTCACGGCCGCCGATGCCGAGAAGTCCGACGGCTCCTCGGCGAAAACGGAAAGCGCGATGCAGCCGGCGATCAACGCGAGCCATCTCATGTGCGTGCCTCCGTCTGCCGCGGCGGCACCGGCGCGAACCAGCCCACCACCAGCATCAGCAATCCCACGCCGATGAACGAGACGATGCGCTCGATGCCTCCGACGTGCGAGAGGTCGATCACGAAGAGCTTCACCACGACCACGCCCAGGAGCGAGGCGCCAAGCATCCACACGCCGCGGCGCGCCATCCGCGTGGCCGACACCATCAGCGCGAGCGCGAGGATCGTCCAGAAGATAGAGAGCGCCGCCTGCACGATCACCGAGCTCATCATCGGATCGAAGCGGTACGGCACGTCGGCCCAGTGGTGGATGCTCCTCAGGAGGATCCCGTTCAGCCACAGGAACGCCAGCGCCCCGGCCACCCAGCCGCTCTCCTTCGACGCGAGGCCGCGCTGGAACTCCCCGGGGCGCCGCCGCGTGCCCAGCCACGCCGCCGCCAACGCGAGCCCGGCGAGCACGTGGCCGAGGTCGAGCGCGTTCACGATCGGCAGATACGGCAACGGGTCGCTGCGGCCATCGTGCGTGACGTTCGCGAACACCACCCACAGCGCGAGGGCGACCAGCAGCGGCGCGAGCGCGCCGACGCGGTAGGCACGAGGCTCGATCGCCAGCGGCCAGCGATCGTCCATGGCCTTGCTCGAGATCGCGAGGACGAGGAGCGCCGGCACGACCATCACCGCGGCCACCGACCAGGCGGTGTGGTAGGCCGTGTACTCGACCGCGAGCCAGTGGAGCTCGAGCGCGCCCAGCGCCGCGATCACCAGCACGGTCCCGGTATGGAGCACGCTCCCGTATCCCGGAGGCGCTTCGGGGGCGTTGCGCCGCAGCACCCACGCCTGCACCGCGATCGCGAGGATCCACGCGAGCCATCCGTAGTGCGCGAAGGGATGCGACTGCGTCACCGCCGCCGAGGCGAGGCAAAGCGCGAGCGCCGGCATCAACGCGAGCGACGGCCACGCGGCGACGGACCAGCGAAGCCACAGCGCGAGCGCCGAGCATGCGAGCGCGGTCCCGGCGAGGAGCGCGATGTTCGCGTTGAGCCGCACCGCGAACGGCGTGAACGCCTCGACCTCGCGCAGCGCGGCGAAAAGCCACCAGCCCACGCCCCACAGGAAGGCGAACGGGACGAGCTGCGCCTCGGGGTCCGTGACCCGTTCGCGGTGGCGTTCGAGGAGTCGCGCGGTCCACATGCCCGCCGCGGCGAGAAGCACGCCGCCCACGAACGGCGCATCGACGATCGGCACCTCGGCGTACAGGTTCGGCAAGGCCCGGACGTAGGCGACCGCCGCGCCGACCTCCAGCAGCAAACCGAACGCGCGCGCGAGCCGGCGCTGCTGGCGAATCCCGAACCACACGATCGCCGCGCCCTCGAGCGCCCAGGCCGCCGAGGTCCAGCGCGCGTCGAGCGCGAGCGGGATCGCGAGCGTCGCGAAGACCACGCCGAGCGCGAGGAAGGCCTCGACCAGCATCGCGAAGCTCTCGCGCCCGCGGCGAAGGAGCGCGGCCAGCACGAGATAGAACGCCGATCCCGCGACGCACGACCACGCGAGCCCGAACTCCATCCCCTTCGTGAGCGCCGCCTGCAGCCCGAACGCGGCGAGCGGCGTGCCGAAGACCAGCGTCGCATCGACGTAGTGCGTGAGCCGCGGAGCCTGGCGCCGCGCGAAGAGGATCGCCACCGCGACGTAGAGCACGAAGAACGCGGCGAGGAACGGCTCCGTGGTGCCGAAATAATCCGGACGATAGAACCGCAGCCCCCATGCGAGCCCGATGAAGAACGTGAAGAGGAAGCCCATCACGTTCAGTCCCCGCCACGCCTTGAAGAGCGCGATCGCGAGGATGCCGAGGTTGAGGAGCAGGTAGTACGAGAAGAGCATCACGTGGCTGCCCGCGCCGGTGGAGGCGAGGATCGGCGCGAGGAAGCCGCCGCCCGCGCCGAACGCGGCGAGGATCGGCGAATCCTGCGCGACGGCGATGAACGCGGAGAGCAGCACGATCGCGACCAGCAGGAAGAACGCCATCTCCGGCGGCAGCAGGTGATAGAGCCGGAGCGCCCCGAACGTCGTGAGATAGAGCACGCCGATGCCCGCGCCCTGCAGCGCGAGCGCGTAGCCCGCGCGCCGCTCGCGCAGCCTCCAGCCGCCCACCAGCAGCGCGATGCCCGCCGCGGCGACGATGCCCACGCGCGCTTCGGGCGAAAGCAGGTCGCGATCGGCCGCGTACTTGAGCAGGAACGCGAGGCCGAAGAAAAGCACCAGCAGTCCCACGCGCGCGATGGCATTGCCGCCGGTGATCCAGGCGACGAGCGGATTGGGGGACAGACCCCTTTTTCCGCTATCCGGAAAATGGGGTCTGTCCCCTTTTTCTTCCCCCGCCGCGCTCGCCTGGGGAATGGCATCGGGAACCGCTTCGGCGATCGGCTCGCGAGGGGCCGGCTGAGGCGCAATTGGCTGCGGAGGAATCGGCTCGGCACCCACCGGCTCGGGAATCTCAGCGGCGGCCGTGGGCGCGGCGGAAAAGTAATCTGACCCCTTTTCCAGCCGCGCGAGCCGCGCCTCCATCGCCGCCACTGCGCGCTCCAGCCGTGCGAGGCGCTGCGAGTCGGACGAAGCCGGCGCGCCCATCGGCATCGGCGTCCGGCGCTCGCTCCTC
>DATIVM010000478.1:0-7140 GCA_035465975.1 Usitatibacter sp. | reverse complement strand
ACGCGCGTGCGGACCTGCGCACGGCCGAGCTGGAGCTGCTCTATCGCCGCACGCCCGAAGCCGCGCGCGCCGCGCAGCGCGCACGCATCGAGGTGCGCCACCAGGAGGCGCTCGCGCGCTGCACGCCGCTCAAGGGCTATGTCCACGACCGGTGCCTCATCGAGGCGCAGGTGGTTGTCGGCCGCGCGCTCCTCGAAAGCCAGGCGCCGTATTCCATCCGCGCGGACTAGCGCCCTCGTGCGCGTGGCCGCGAAGGCCGCATCCAGGACGATCCGCAGCCGCGCGTAACGCCTCAGCCGGCGATGCGGCTGTCGAGCGGCCGGGCGCGGTTGAACGAGCCGCGCTCCTCGGACAGGAAGCGCAGCAGCTCCGCCTCCGGCAGCGGCGGCCGGCAGAAGTAGCCCTGGAATTCGTCGCAGCCCTGCTCGCGCAGCATGTCGAACTGCTGCTGGTCCTCCACGCCCTCGGCCACCACGGTCATCTTGAGGCTGTGCGCGAGCGCGATCACCGCGCGCGTGATCGCCGCATCCCCGCCGTTGTGCGGAAGCTCGCGCACGAAGCTGCGGTCGACCTTCAGGCGGTCGATCGGGAAGCGCTTGAGGTAGCCGAGCGACGAGTGGCCGGTGCCGAAGTCGTCGATGGAGAGCCGCACGCCCATCGCGCGCAGCTGCTCCATCACGGCCACCGCGCGGTCCGGGTCCTTCATCACCATGGTCTCGGTGATCTCGAGCTCGAGGAGCTGCGCGGGCGCGCCCGTGGACCACAGGATCGCGGCGAGCTCCTTCACGAGCTCCGGCTGGTGGAACTGGCTTGCCGAGAGGTTCACCGCCACGGAGAGCGCGAAGCCCTGCTCCTTCCAGCGGCACACGAGCTCGCACACGCGCCGCAGCGTCCAGTAGCCGATCGGCACGATGACCCCGGTCTCCTCGGCGAGCGGCACGAAGCGGTCGGGCAGCAGCAGGCCCAGCTGCGGGTGGCGCCACCGGATCAGGGCCTCGACGCCGGTCACGCGGCCGGCGCCGAACTCGATCTTCGGCTGGTAGTGGATCTCGATCTCGTCGCGCTCGACGGCGTGCCTGAGGGCCGCTTCCAGCGCGAGCCGCTCCTGCGAGAGCTTGTTGAGCGAGGCCGCGTAGAAGCAGTGGCGGTTGCGTCCCTGCTCCTTCGCGCGGTACATCGCGATGTCGGCGTTGGAGAGCAATGTCTGCGCGTCGCTCCCGTCGTCGGGGAAGGTGCAGATGCCGATGCTCGCCGAGAGCGCGAGCTCCTGCGACTCGACGTGGAACGAGGGCTCGAACGCGCCGAGGATCTTCGCCGCGACGTCGGAGAGATCCGCGCTGTCGGCGAAGCCTTCGGCGAGCAGCACGAACTCGTCGCCGCCCAGGCGCGCGACCATGTCGCTCGCGCGCACCGCCACGGTGAGCCGGCGTCCCACCTCCTGCAGCACGCGGTCGCCGATCGAGTGGCCCAGCGTGTCGTTGATGTTCTTGAAGCGGTCGATGTCGAGGAAGAAGAGCGCGAGCGGGCGGCGGTGGCGCTGCGCCTGGCCGATCGCGTGCACCAGCGTCTCGTTGAACAGCGCGCGGTTGGGCAGCCCCGTGAGCGCGTCGTGGGTGGCCATCTTCTGGATCATTTGCAGCGCCGAGTTGAGCTCCTCGTTGGTGCGCCGCAGGCGGCGGCGCAGCTCGCTGATCCTGCCGCCCACGATCGAGAAGCAGGGCAGCACCAGCGCGAGGGTGAGCCAGCGGTAGGCCTCGATCGGCACGTTGACCTGCGAGGGCCGCGCCCACATGAGCACGTTGATGACGACGAGGTAGCCCGCGAGCACCACGCCCGAGGCCGTGAGGAACTCGCGCGTGCTGAACCGGAAGGCGCCGAAGGAGAGCACCACCAGGCACATGCTCAGGGCGAGGCCGCGCTCGTGCTCGAAGTAATAGACCGCGTACATCAGGATCGCCGTCGCGACGACGACCTGCGGCCAGGTGAGGCTCGGGTCGGGCGCGCGCTGGTTGAGCCCGCTGCGGAAGATCGCGAAGAACGCCGCGTTCGCCACCAGCATGAGGATCGCCACTCGCAGCATCGCGCCGAGCGGGAGGAGCCCCACGTATTGCGCCGCCACCAGCACCGGCACGCACACGGCGTAAGCGCCTGCCGCGAGGTAGAAGCGGCGCATCCGCACCAATTGCCTGCCGGACGCCGCGTCGTTGCGCAATGCCGTTTCCATGGACTTCCGTCGTCGCGTGTTCTTGTGGCGGCGATTATCGCGGCCGCCCGGAGCGCTCGACGTGAAACAGGTCACAACCCTCGCGGGGTCGCGATTACGGGTGTAATCGCCTCTCGCGGAACAACGCGTGCGCGAGCCCGAGCGCGCACGTGAGCACCGCGACCGCGCCCGCCTGGTGCAGCGCGGCGAGCGGCACCGGAACGCGCATGAGCAGCGTGGAGATGCCGAGCGCGAGCTGCACGGCGACCGCCGCGATCAGCGCCCGCGACCATGCGCGCTCGCGGCGCCCGGCGCGCGGATCGCGCTGCACGCGCCACACGAGCGCGAGCGCCACCGCGGCGATCACGAGCGCGAGGACGCGATGGTCGAACTGCACCGTCGCCATGTTGTAGATGAAGTTCTTCCAGAGCGGGTCGAGCTCGAGGATCTCCGGCGGGACCCAGTAGCCGTTCATGAGCGGGTACGTGTTGTACGCGTACCCGGCGTGGATGCCCGCGACGAGCGCGCCGGTGAGCACCATCACGAACACGAGCACGGCGAGGATCGCCGCATGGCGGGCGGTGCGCTGCGCGGCCCTGCGCTCCATCCCGGTCGCGAGGCCGAGCGCGAGCCAGAACATCGAGGCATAGATGAGGAGGGCCGTTCCGAGGTGCGCGGCGAGGCGCACCGAGCTCACGCGCGGGTCGTCCACGAGGCCGCTCTTCACCATGAACCAGCCGAGGGCGCCCTGCAGGCCGCCGAGCGCGAAGATGCCCGCGAGCCGCCACGCGACCGGCCGCGAGATCGCGCCGCGCACGAGGAACCACAGGAACGGCACGAAGAACACCACGCCGACCAGGCGCCCGAGGAGGCGGTGGAAGTATTCCCACCAGAAGATGCTCTTGAAGCCCTCGAGCGTCATGTCGAAGTTGCGCAGGCGGAACTCCGGCGTCTTCTGGTATTGCGCGAAGGTCCGCTGCCATTCCTGGTCGTTGAGCGGCGGGACCGCGCCCACCAGCGGCTGCCACTCGACGATCGACAGCCCCGAATGCGTGAGGCGCGTGATGCCGCCCACGACGACGATCGCGAACACCATCGCGCAGCACGCGAAGAGCCATGCCGCCATGGCGCGGCGGTGCGATTCGGGGCGGGGAGTCATTGCAATGGGGACAGACCCCTTTTTCTCTTAGTCGGAACGCAGGCGGTTCCGCCTAAGAGAAAAAGGGGTCTGTCCCCACGCCTCAGGCGGCCTTGCGCTGCTTCGCCTTCTCGAGCTGCTCGGCGGCGAAGTCCCAGTTGAGGAGCTTGTCGATCACCGCGGCCGCGTAGTCGGGGCGGCGGTTCTGGTAGTCGAGGTAGTACGCGTGCTCCCACACGTCGAGGGTGAGGAGCGGCGTCTGGCCCTGCGCGATCGGCGTTCCGGCGTTCGACGTGGCGACGATGTCGAGCTTGCCGTCCTTCTCGACGAGCCAGGCCCAGCCGCTGCCGAAGCAGTTCACCGCCGCGTCCGCGAACTTCTTCTTGAATTCCTCGAAACCGCCGCAGTCGCTGTCGATGCGCGAGGCGAGCGCGTCCGAGGGCTTGCCACCGCCCTTGCGCAGGCAGTTCCAGTAGAACGTGTGGTTCCACGCCTGCGCGGCGTTGTTGAAGATCTTCTGCTCCTTGCCCGCGCTCTCCTTGACGACCTGCTCGAGCGGCATGTCCGCGAAGCGCGTGCCCTGCACGAGCTCGTTCAGCTTGTTCACGTACGCGCGATGGTGCTTGCCGTAATGGAAGCCGAGGGTGTTGGCGGAGATGACGGGATCGAGCGCGTTCTCGGGCCACGGGAGCGGCGGGAGCTGGAACGGAGCGGTTTGCGTAGCCATGATGTTTTTCCTCCGGGGTGAACGCTAAAGGATACCTCGCCCGGCGGGCGGGCTCCAATCCGGCGGTCGGGACACCCCGCTGGGAACGGCGCGGCGTAGGAAAGTTCCGACAGGGGTATCAGCGCATTTCTTTTGCGCGGTTCCGCTCGGCCGACAGATCGCCCTGTCCTACAGACCGATGATGTGCATAGCTTCGGGTAAACAGCCTGGAGCGGGATATCTTCCAAAACCAGGTGACGCCATGAATTGGGACCGCATCGAGGGGAACTGGAAGCAGCTCAAGGGCAGGGTTCGCGAGACCTGGGGTCGGCTCACCGACGACCAGCTCGACCAGATCGCGGGCCATCGCGACAAGCTCGCGGGCAGCCTCCAGGACTCGTACGGGATCGCGCGGGACGAAGCCGAGAAGCAGATCCGCGACTTCGAGGCGCGTTGCGAGCGCGATCGGTGGGTCCAGTGACTGGAATCGCATAAGGAGAGACAAGCATGAAAATGACCGCTCTTTACGCCGCCCTGTCCGGGGCCCTCTTGCTCGGTACGGCGGCACTCTACCCCGCGCAGGCGGCCAACACCGCCACGGGCGACAACACGAGCCCGGCGGCGACCACGACGCATCGCGCCAGCACCACCACGAACGCCGCTGCGAAGGACGAGTACAAGGCCGACAAGGAACGGATCGCGGCCGACTACAAGGAAGCGAAGGCCAAGTGCAAGTCCATGAGCGGCAACGCCAAGGACGTCTGCGAGAAGCAGGCGAAGGCCGACGAGAAGATCGCCAAGGCCGAGCTCGACGCGAAGCACAAGGGCAACGACCCGGCCTCCGACTACAAGGTCGCCGAGACCAAGGCGAAGGCGAACTACGACGTCGCGAAGGAGAAGTGCGACGACATGAAGGGCAAGGAGAAGTCGGCCTGCAAGAAGCAGGCGAAGGCCGACGAGGACAAGGCCCTCGCCGACGCGAAGGCGATGCGCAAGAACGTCGCGTCGAACACGCGGCATACCACGAAGACCGGCACCAGCAAGTGATCTTTCGCGCCGCGACCGCGGCGCTCGATCCCGCGCGCGAAGGGCCGGTCCGTGGACCGGCCCTTCGCGTCTCGTCCCCCGCCTTCGCAAGGAGTGGCCGCCGATGAACCCCCTCACCCCCGCGGTGACGCTCGCCGCGGTCGCCTTCTTCGCCGTCGCCGGCTACGGCCTGCAGGCGGCGATGAGCACGCCGCCCACGCTCATGTCCCCCGACGAATACGGCAGCGCACTGCGCTCGATCGAGAAGTCCGCGCGCGCCGCGCTCGGCCGCTGCCGCGCGGGCACCGAGGCGTCTCGCGGGCTGTGCCGCTCGCGCGCGCGCGCGCAGGCCCGCATCGCAAAGGCGGAGCTCGACGCGCGCTACTACGGCACGGTCCAGGCGCAGGCGCACGCGCAGGACGTGCGCGCGAGGGTCCGCTTCGACATGACGCGCGACGAATGCATCGCGCGCGGCGTGGACCGCGCACGCTGCCTTTCCGAGGCGCGGACCGAGCAGGCGAAGGCGCTCGCGGCGGCGAAGCTCGCGGCGAGCTAGAAGCGGTAGCGAAAGACGATGCGGTCGCGGCGCACGGACACGCCGTCCGGCTCGAGATCGCCGATCCTCGGCATGAAGCGGCGCGCGGGCCGGTAGACGATGCGCCCGTCGGTCGAGTCGTAGCACACGTCGTGGACCGAATGCTCGCAGGCCGAGCGCAGGCCCGCGACCTGCTCGACGCCGCCGGGTGCGATCGCGGGCGGCCACGCATCGCGCGGCGCGACGAACGGGGCCTGCGGCTTCGCAGCGACGGCGCTCGCGATGGCCTTCGACTTGACCGACAAGTCGACCCCATCGGCCCCGGCGGCCGGGCAGGCGAGCAACGCGGCGATCCAAAGCCAGCGGCGCATGGTGTGCTCCTCGCGGCGCGGCCCATCCCGGGCCGATGCCATGTTCGATTCGGCTGCGGGGCCTTGCCACTCCCGGCGACGACCGGCGGGCCGCGGCCGACGGCCGGTCGCCTGTCTCCGCCGCACGACAGCGTTGCGGCGAGCCGAGCGCTCGCATCGTGAAGAAGCCGCCCGCCAGCCCCGCTTCGCGCATCGAGCGGCTGCGCGAGGAGGCGGCGGGCTGCCGCGATTGCCCCCTGTGGGAGAACGCGACGCAGACGGTGTTCGGGGAGGGCAACGCGCGCGCGCGGGTGATGCTGGTCGGCGAGCAGCCCGGCGACGTCGAGGACCGCGAGGGCCATCCCTTCGTCGGGCCGGCCGGGCGCGTCCTCGACGAGGGGCTCGCGGAAGCGGGCATCGAGCGCGGCGACACGTACGTCACCAACGCGGTGAAGCACTTCAAATGGGAGCCGCGCGGCAAGCGCCGGCTCCACAAGACGCCGGCGCAACGCGAGATCGACGCGTGCCGCCAGTGGCTCGAGCGCGAGATCGCGACCGTGCAGCCGGCGGTCGTCGTGTGCCTCGGCGCCACCGCCGCGAAGTCGCTCCTCGGAGCGCGCTTCCGCATCAGCCAGTCGCGCGGGAAGGTGCAGCAACGGGAGGGCCTGCCCGACCTGGTGCCGACCTTCCATCCGTCGTACCTGCTGCGCCTGAAGGACCGCCCCGGCGAGGACGAGGCGCATGCGCAGTTCGTCGCGGACCTGCGGCTCGCGGCGCGCTACCTGAAGGACAAGTCCGATAGCTGAATCAGCTCCGCGGCGACAGAAGCCGTCGCGGCCCGTGGCCATGATGTCTCCAACGGCCCATCGCCGGACAAGAACACCGGACAAGAACACAGGAGACGCGCACATGAAGCTGCAGAGCTTTCGCCAGGCCCGCGCGCTTTCGCGCGAATTCTTCCCCACGTGGCCGCGGCGCGCCCGCGCGCGCTGGGTGCTCGCGAAGATGAAGGCGCCGGAGCCCAAGGTGCCGATCTCCTCGGCCTGGAGCCACGACACCCGCGCCTACTGGTTCCAGCGCACCTCGCACACCTAGGCACGGGCGCGCTCGGCCGTGCGTGCGGCAGCCTCGGCGCCGCGCGGCTCCGCGCCGCGGCAGCGCAGCCGGTAGGCGCGCGGCGTG
>DATIVM010000477.1:0-5631 GCA_035465975.1 Usitatibacter sp. | reverse complement strand
GTGGGGACATTGCATGCGCTGTCCGCGGCGGACAACATCGTCGCGACTTACCGCGAGCATGGCCATGCGCTGGTGCGGGGCATCTCCATGAACGCCATCATGGCGGAGAGGTTCGGCAAGCGCGAGGGCTGCTCGCGCGGCCGCGGCGGCTCCATGCACCTCTTCGACGCCCGGACGCGCCTCTACGGCGGCAACGCGATCGTGGGCGGGGGGCTCCCGATCGCCGTCGGGCTCGCGCTCGCCGACCGGCTCCAGGACAACCGGCGCGTCACCGCCTGCTTCTTCGGCGAGGGCGCCATGGCCGAGGGCGCGTTCCACGAGTCGATGAACCTCGCGGCGCTGTGGAAGCTGCCGGTGCTCTTCTGCTGCGAGAACAACCTCTACGCGATGGGCACCGCGCTCGCGCGATCCGAGTCGCAGACCGACCTCTGCGCGAAGGCCTCCTCCTATGGCGTTCCGACGCTCTCGGTCGACGGGCAGGACGTGGTCGCCGTGCACGAGGCCACGCTCGCCGGCCAGCGCCACGTGCGCGAGGGGCACGGGCCGTTCTTCGTCGAGTACTGCACGTACCGCTTCCGCGCCCACTCGATGTTCGATGCCGAGCTCTACCGGTCGAAGAGCGAGGTGGAGGCCTGGAAGACGCGCGGTCCGCTGCACACGTTCTCGGCGCGCCTCAAGGCCGAGGGGAAGCTCACCGAGGACGAGTTCCTCGCGCTCGACCGCGACGCGATGGCCGAGGTCGAGCGGGCGGTCGCGTTCGCCGAGGCGGGAACGCCGGAGCCGGTGGAGGACCTGCTGAAGGACGTGATGGGGCCGTCGCCATGAAGCGCATGTCGTACCGTGAAGCGATGCGCCAGGCGCTGCGCGAGGCGCTCGCCTCCGATCCCCGCGTGTTCCTGATGGGCGAGGACATCGGACTCTACGGCGGAACCTATGCGGTGACCAAGGGTTTGCTCGACGAGTTCGGGCCGGAGCGCGTGCGCGACACGCCGCTTTCCGAGCTCGCCTTCGTGGGCGCGGGCGTGGGCGCGGCGCTGGCCGGCATGCGCCCCATCGTCGAGGTGATGACGGTGAACTTCAGCCTCCTCTCCCTCGACCCGATCGTGAACAGCGCGGCGCTCTACCGCCACATGTCCGGCGGCCAGCTCGGCGTGCCATTGGTGGTGCGCATCTCGACGGGCGCCGGGCGGCAGGTCGCGGCCCAGCATTCGCACAGCTTCGAGAACTGGTACGCCTCGATCCCCGGCATCAAGGTCCTCGCCCCCGCGACGGTCGCCGACGCCCGCCACATGCTCGCCGCCGCGCTCGCCGATCCCGATCCGGTGGTGATCTTCGAGCACGTGCAGCTCTACAACCTCGAGGACGAGGTGCCCGAGGAACGCGGCACCGACATCGCGTCGGCCGCGGTGCGCCGGACGGGAAGCGCGGTGAGCCTCGTCACCTACGGCGGATCGCTGCCGAAGACGCTGGAGGCCGCGGCGCAGCTCGCCGCCGAAGGCATCGAAGCGGAGGTGGTGGACCTGCGCGTGCTGCGCCCGCTGGACATGGAGACGGTCCTCGCCTCGGTGCGCAAGTGCCGGCGCGCGGTCGTGGTGGACGAGACGTGGCGCAGCGGAAGCCTCGCCGCCGAGGTGATGGCGCGCATCGCCGAGAGCGCCTTCTACGACCTGGACGCGCCGCTCGCGCGCGTCTGCACGGAAGAGGTGCCGATCCCCTACGCGAAGCACCTCGAGGACGCGGCGCTCCCGCAGCCGGCGAAGATCGTCGCCGCGGCGCGCGCCACGCTGGGAAGGTAGCGATGATCGAGTTCAAGCTGCCCTCGATGGGCGCCGACATGGACGAGGGCAAGCTCCTCGAGTGGCGCGTGAAGCCCGGCGACCCGGTGAAGAAGGGCGACGTGGTGGCGGTCGTGGACACGACGAAGGCCGCGGTCGACGTCGAGAGCTGGCAGGAAGGCACGATGCACGAGCAGCTCGTCGGCGTCGGCGAGACGGTGCCGGTGGGAACCGTGATCGCGACCTTCCTCGAGCCGGGCGAATCGGCGCAGGGCGTCGCGAAGCGTGCGAAGCCCCCGACCGCGGCCGCGGCCGCGCCCGCACCAGCTCCGCCCGCGGCTCCCGCGCCCCCCGTCGAGCCGGTTGCCGCGGCGGGACGCAAGCCGGTCTCCCCCGCCGCTCGTGCACGCGCCAAGGAGCTGCGCGTCGATGTCGAGACGATCGCCGGTACCGGGCTGCAGGGCGCGGTGACGATCGAGGACGTGGAAAAGGCGGCGGCCGCGCCCAAGACGGGCGCCGACCGCGCGGCGCAGATGCGCAAGGCGATCGGCGCGGCGATGAGCCGCTCCAAGCGCGAGATCCCGCATTACTATTTGCAGGAGCCGGTGCCCATGGCGCGTGCCGTCGAATGGCTCGCGCGCGAGAACGAGAAGCGGCCGGTCACCGAGCGCCTGCTCATGGGCGTGCTGCAGGTGAAGGCGGTGGCGCGCGCGCTCGCCAAGGCGCCCGAGCTCAACGGCTTCTGGACGGACGGCGCGTTCAGGCCCTCCGCCGCGATCCACGTGGGCGTCGCGATCTCGATCCGCCAGGGCGGCCTCATCGCCCCCGCGATCCACGACGTCGAGCGCAAGGGGCTCGACGAGCTGATGCGCGACCTCACCGACCTCGTCGCCCGCGCGCGCGCCGGGTCGCTGAGGAGCTCCGAGATGTCCGATCCCACGATCACCGTCACCAACCTCGGCGAGACGGGCGTGGAATCGGTGCTCGGCGTGATCTATCCGCCGCAGGTGGCGCTCGTCGGCTTCGGCCGCATCGACGTGCGCCCCTGGGTGGAGGATGGGACGGTCAAGCCGGTGTCCATGACGATGGCGAGCCTCTCCGCGGACCATCGCGCGAGCGACGGCATCCGCGGCGCGCGCTTCCTCGCGGAGCTGCGCGAGCGGCTCCAGCATCCGGAGGAGCTGTGAAGGCCGACGACATCAAATCGCGCGTGGTGGAGATCATCCGCACCGTCGCCCCCGAGGTGGAGGCCGGCGAGATCCGGCCCGACCGGCCGCTGCGCGACCAGGTGGATCTCGACTCGATGGACTGGCTGCGCGTGATCGTCGCGGTCCACGAGAAGCTGCGCGTGGACATTCCCGAGAAGGATTACGCGAAGCTGCGCACGCTCGACGACTGGGCGCTCTATCTCCAGCCGAAGCTCGAGCGCACGGCGGGTTGATCGCCGCGCTTCAGTCTCACGCAAGCTCCCGGTCATCCCCGCGAAGGGAATGTCGCGGTCGATGGGCGCCCAAGCATCGTTTCGCGCGCTGATTTGACGCAGATCAGATGCCCGAAAGCTCCGGGCGCGTTAATCGGGCATTCGCGCCGCCCTGGCGCGCCCCGGAGAGACCATGATCGGAACCCGCGCGACCGTTGCGCCCCGCCACCTGCACCTCGCCGCGCTCGTGCTGCTCGCGGCACTGCTGCTCGCCGCGACCCAGGCGCGCGCCATTCCCGTATTCAATCGCCAGACCGGGCAGAACTGCATGGCGTGCCACGCCGGCGGCCAGTTCCCCGAGCTCACCGCCTACGGCCGCCTCTTCAAGCTCACCGGCTACACCATCGGCGAGCGCGCGCTGCCGCTCGCGATGATGGCGGTCGCGAGCTACAACAAGACGAAGAGCACCACGTCCGCCGACCCGGAATTCGACAGTCCCGCGAATTTCCCGAAGGACGGGAACCTCATCTTCCAGACGGCCAGCGCCTTCCTGGGGGGAAAGATCACCAACAACCTGGGCGCCTTCGCGCAGTTCACCTACGAGAACTACGACCACCAGAGCGCCTCCGATTCCCACTGGATCGGGCACACCGTCTCGGACAACCTCGACGTGCGCTACGTCGATCGCTTCATCCAGCCCGGTCGCGACCTCATCGTCGGCGCGACGATGAACAACAACCCCGGCGTGCAGGACGTGTGGAACAGCATTCCCGCGTGGGGCTACAACGTCGTGCCGGGAAGCAGCGGCCCCGCGACCACGCCGATCATCGCCGGCGGCCTCGCGCAGAACGTGGCGGGCTTCGGCGCCTACGCGTACTGGAACCGCACCATCTACGCGGAGCTCTCCGGATACCGCACCGCGAACGGCGTGTGGTCGTTCATGAGCCAGGGCTTCGACGCCGAGCGCGGCGACCAGGCGATCGTGAAGGGCACCAGCCCCTACTGGCGCCTCGCCTTCACCCACGACTGGGGGCCGCACAGCGCGATGCTGGGCACGTTCGGCCTCGACACCAAGGTGTATCCCGACCCGACCGATCCCACCGGGTCCACCAGCCACTATCGCGACGTGGGCGTGGACGGGCAGTACCAGTACATCCTCGATCCCCACGCGGTCACCGTCACCGCGAGCTACATCCACGAGCACGTCGATTACGCCGATTCCCTCGCGAACCAGCCCGCGCCGCTCGATCCCGACGGCTCGCTGGGCCTGGCGCCCACCAACGCGTCGGACACGCTCAAGATCTTCCGCGCGAAGGCCTCGTACGTGTACGACGCGCGCTACGGCGGAACGCTCTCGTACTTCGACGTGACCGGCACCAGCAATTCCGCGCTGCAGACCTCGGCCTACGATCCCGCGAACCCGGGAACGCTGCTCGACGGCTCGGAGGGCGTGACCGGCAACCTCACCGGCAACCCCGGCACGAGCGGCTGGACGATCGAGGGCTTCTGGACGCCGGTGCAGTACCTGCGCGTGGGCCTGCAGTACACGATGTTCAACCGGTTCAACGGCGCGTCGTCCAACTACGACGGGTTCGGCCGCAGCGCGAAGGACAACGACACGCTGTTCGCCTACGCCTGGGTTGCATTCTAGGGAGACACGCCATGAACAAGATGCCCCTCGCCTTCGCGCTCGCCCTCCTCGCGGCCGGCTGCGCCTCCACCGAGCGCTCGCGCGCGCTGAACGACCCCGCCGTGCCCGCGCCGGTCATCGCCGAGCAGGTCTGCTCCAACTGCCACGGCATCGACGGCAACTCGGTGTCGCCCAACTTCCCGCGCCTCGCCGCGCAGCAACCCGCCTACCTCGTCGAGCAGCTCTCCGGCTTCCGCAACCACCACCGCTCGGATCCCGCCGGCTTCGAGTACATGTGGGGATTGAGCCGCCACCTCACCGATTCGCAGATCAAGGGACTCGCCGCGTACTTCTCGGCGCAGAAGCCGACGCCGAACGCGCCGGGCGATGCGGCGCTCGCGGCGCGCGGAGCGGAAGTGTTCAAGAACGGCGTGCCGGCGAAGCAGATCCCCGCCTGCCAGAGCTGCCACGGGCCGAACGCGGAAGGCAACGGGAATTTCCCGCGGCTCGCCGGGCAGCACGCCGACTACGTCGAGAAGCAGCTGGTCGTCTTCCAGCGCACGAACGAACGGCCGGAGGGCGCCGTCATGACGACGGTCGCCCACTCGCTCACGGCGGACAACATCGCCGCGGTCGCGAACTACGTGCAGGGACTCGCGCCCCGGTAGCGCGCGACGTCCCTGCGGGTCTCAGCGCCAGCCGCCGTAGTAGCTGTAGCCCGGGTACGGCCGGATGGAGCGGCTGCCTTCCGGACGGCAGCGCGAGAAGTCGAGGTCGTTCTGCACCTCGCCCGGCCGCACGCCTTC
>DATIVM010000476.1:0-4687 GCA_035465975.1 Usitatibacter sp. | reverse complement strand
GATCGCCCAGGCGGTACTCGCAATCGCCCTCGCGGCATCCGGCGACGACCACGGCGCGGGCACCGTGGCGCAGCGCGTACTCCACGAGCGACGGCGGGACCATCGCCGCGCATTCCACGCCGACGCGCGCGACGCGGCGCTCGTCGAGCCGCGCGCGGTTCGCCGCCGGCTCGCAGGCGAAGAGCACCACGGGCCGGTCGAGGGCGTGCAGCGCCGCGTCCACGGAGGCGCGCAACGCGTCCGTCGTGGGCGACGGCAGCTCGATGCCGGAGACGAGCGGCGCCATGCGCCGGAACGGCGTGGACGACGGGCAGGCGCCGGCGCAGATGCCGCAGCCCGCGCACAACGACGCGAGCACCACGGCCTCGCGCGCGTGCGGACGGTCGTCGCTGCGCGGCGCCATCACCACGGCGCCGAAGGGGCAGTCGGCCGCGCAGCGCGCGCAGCCGTTGCACTGCGCGAGGTCCACCACGGCGGGCGGGAGCTTGCGTCCCGGCAGCCAAGGCATCGCGAGCAGGACCGCGCCCGACACGCCCGCGGCGAGCCACAGGCCGGCCGGCGTGATCGCCGCGGCGAGCGCGTGCGGGAAGAGATAGAACCAGTCGATCGGGATCGTCGCGGGCACGGCGAACGCGTCCGCCGGCCCGAGGCTCGCGGCGGGCCACGCGAGGGCGAGCGCCGCGAGCGTCGCGAGGGATCCCGCGGTGAGCGAAGCGGGCGGCCAGGCGCGCACGTGGGCGAGGCGCAGGAAGTGCGCCCAGGTGAGCGCCAAGGCGGCGAGCGGCAGGCCGATGTGCAGGAACACCGCGAGCGAGAAGAAGCGGTCGCTCGTCGCCTCGCCCGTCACGAAGTTGCGCGCGAAGGCGTCCAGGTGCCACGGCGCCGCGGCGATCCACTCCGCGCTCGCCATCGCGCTGAAGAAGGCGCGCTCGTCCCACGCGAGCCAGAAGCCGGTGATGCCGGCGATCCACGCGAGCGGCACGAGCGCCACGCCCGAGAGCCACGACCACGCGCGAAAGGCGCGGAAATGCCCGCGGGCGAGCTCGCGCAGCAGGTGCAGGGCCGTCGCGAGCGCGAAGGCGTCGGCGCTGTAGCGGTGCAGGCCGCGCGCGAGGCGCCCGACGAGGTGCGGATCCCCGGTGAGCGCCCTCCCCGACCGGTACGCCCCCTCGACGCTGGTGTCGAACACCGCGTACAGGTAGACGCCGCTCGCCAGGCACACGACGAAGAACAGGAACGCGAGCGACCCGAGGTTGCGCCACGGGTTCGCCGCCGCGGGGAACACGCGGTCGAAGGCGACGCCGATCGCCTCGTCCCAGGCCTTTACGCTCGCGATCATCGTTCGAGAGGGGGAGCCGGGTTCATCCGTGGTTCCCGTCCCGGCACTCAACTGCGGAACTCGAAGCCGCCGCGCGAGGCGACGTAGTCGATGACGAGCACGCGGCCCGGCGCGAGGTCGACGGTCGCCTCGGCCTGGTGGCGGAACGCGCCGTCCGCCGTATCGGCGATCCTCGCGCGGAACACGTGGTGGCCGGCCGGCACGTCGAGGCGCCGGTAGACCGTGGACGGAAGGTCGTGGCGCAACCCCGAGGGCCGCGCGGAGATGCGGTAGAGCACGCGCCCGTCCATCTCCACCTCCACCTTCACGTCGCTCCTCTCGCGCGGGCAATCGAACGCCGCGCGCATGTTGGGCGCGAGCTTCGCGAGCTCCTCGGGCGTGCGCTCGTGGCACGCGGCCTTGCGCTCGCCGGCGTGGATGAACGAGAGCTTGAGCACCGCCATGCCGGGATCGAGGAGGCGGTACGGCGGCGCCGAGGAGAAATAGCCGACGAAGGCCGCGAACGCGGCGTAGGCGGGAACCTGCAGCAGCATGGAGCGCCAGGCGATCACGGCCGTCCTCCGAGGCGGATCATCTCCGCGCTCGCGCCGCGGGCCTGCGGCGCGAGGTGGAAGGCGTCCGAGAAGCAGTCGTCGGCCGAGAGGCCGTGGGCGGTGAAGGCCGGCGCCACCGCCTCGACCATCGCGACCGAGCCGCACGCGTACACCTGGTGCCCGGAGAGGTCCGGATAGTCGGCGAGGATCGCCTCGTGCACGAGGCCGGTGCGGCCGCGCCAGTCGTCGGACGGCTGCGGCTCCGAGAGCACCGGCACGAACTTGAAGTTGGGGTGCTCGCGCGCCCATCCCGCCGCGAGCTCCGCCGCGTAGAGGTCCGCGCGCCGGCGCACGCCCCAGTAGAGCACCATCTGCCGCTTGACGCCGGTCGCGAACGCATGCTCGAGCATGCTCTTCACGGGCGCGAAGCCGGTGGATCCCGCGACGAAGAGGATCGGCTTCACGCCGTCCTCGCGCAGGTGGAAGGCGCCGAGCGGTCCCTCGAAGTGGAGGAAATCGCCCGCCTTCGCCTTCTCGAAGAGCCAGGTGGTGAAGCGCCCGCCGGGGATGAGGCGCACGTGCAGCTCGAAGCGGTTGGCCCCGGCGGTGCCCGGCCGCGTCGCGAAGGAGAAGCTCCTCTTCGCGCCGTCCTCGAGGATCACGTTGATGTACTGCCCCGCGTGCCAGCGCAGCTTCCCGCCCTCGTCGACGTCGAGCGTCACGCGCATCACGTCGGGGGCGAGACGGTCGAGCGCGCCGATGCGGGCGCGGTACTGGTGCACCGGCGCGGGCTTGGCGCCCGCCGCCGGCTCGTAGAGGATCTCGATGTCGCCGAGCGGCTCGGCGCAGCAGAAGAGCACCTTGCCCACGGCGCGCTCCTCCGTCGTGAGGGCGCTCTCCTGGTAGGGCTCGAGCATCACCTCGCCCTCGAGCACGAGGCCCTTGCACTTGCCGCAGCCGCCGTTGCGGCACTCGAACGGCATGGGCAGCCCCTCGCGCAATCCCGCCTCGAGGATGGTCTCGCCGCGGCGCGCGACGACGATGCGCTCGTCGGGGTGCACCGAGATCGCGAACTCGCCGGCGGGCGCGCGCCTGAAGCGCGGCGGCAGCCACGGCAGCAGCAGGAAGATCGCGCCGCCCGCGGCGACCAGCGCCCAGGTGGCGGCGAGGCCCCACTCGTAGAAGAGCGGATAGACCGGGAGGTAGAACCAGTCGAGGCCGATCGACTGCGGCACGAAGCCCAGGTCCGCCGCGCCCTGCGAGAGCGCCGGCTTCACGAGCGCGAGGCCCACCAGCATCGCGAGGATGCCCACCGCGATGGGGCGCGGCGGCTGCGTGTTCGCCTTGGGCACGCGCTGCGTGTGGATCCACAGGAGCGCCATCACCGCGAGCGGCAGCCCGATGTGCATGAACGAGAGCAGCGAGAAGAGCCGATCGTTCACGCTCGCCGCGTCGAGGAAATTGCGGGCGAGCGTGCCGTTGAAGATCGGCAGCACGTCGAGCCATTCGGTGGTCGCGGTCACCACGAACTGCGCGAGCCGGTCCCAGGGCAGCATGTAGCCGTTGATTCCCGAGGCGTACACCAGGCCCAGCAGCGCCACGCCGCTCACCCACGAGAACCAGCGGAAGCCGCGGTGGTGGCCGAAGACGAAATGGCGCCCGAGGTGGAGGTACATCGCGAGCACCATGCCGTCGGAGGCGTAGCGATGGACCGAGCGCAGGATGCCGCCCGCCCAGGGCTGGTGGTGGGTGAGCGCCTCGACGCTGCCGTAGGCGGCGGTCACGCTGGTCTCGAAGAACGCGTACAGGTAGAGCCCGCTCGCGACCACGATCCAGAGCTGGAAGTAGGCGATCGCGCCCAGGTAGTAGAACGGGTTCAGCCGCTCGCCGAAGAGGCGGTTGAAGAGCCCCTCGGCGGCGAGGAACGCGCCCTGCGCGAGCTTCTGCGGCCCCTTCATCGCGGGAGCCTCCTCGAGCGGCGCAGCTCGCGGACCAGGAAGGCGAGGATCGATCCGAGCACCAGCAGCCCCGCCGCCGTCTCCATGAAGAGCGCGTAGTCGAGGCGGTAGGTGCCCGTCACCGGGTCGTAGACCGTGCACACGAGCCGCACGTGCGCGAGCCACTCGCCGGCGCTCCGCGGCGCGGGCGCCTCGCCGAGCGCCAGCTCGCGCAGCGGCCGCACCAGCATCGGCAGCGCGAACGACTCGCCGTACACCTGCGCGTAGATGCGCCCCCGGCCGTCGAGGACCGTGAGCTGCGAGAGGTGCTCGTAGCCGCCGGACTGCGCGGCGTAGGTGAAGCCGAGGTCCTTCGCGAGGGCTTGCGGCACCCCCGGATCGGGCGTGAGGAATGACCAGCGCGCGTCGTCGATGCCGTTCTCGCGCGCGAACACCTTCATCGAGACCGGGTTGTCGGCGGGAATGTTGAAGCCGATGGACACCACGTTGAACGCATCGGGACCGACCACCGCGCGCGCCTCGGCCACCGCGCGCTTGAGGAAACGCGTGGTGGTCGGGCACACCTGGGAGCAACCGGTGTAGACGAGGCTCACGACGAGGGGCTTGCCGCGGTAATCGGCGAGCGACACCCGCCGGCCGCCGGTGTCGGTGAACGCGTACGCCGCGGGCTGCGATCCCACCGCCGCGCGGCTCGCCGCGAGCGCGCGCTGCTCGTCCACCGCGCCCGACGCGCCACGGCCCGCCGCGAGGGCGGCCGCGGCGAGGACGAGCACGGCGAGGCGCACGGCCGCCTCACGCGATCCGGTCGGCGATCGCGGCGAAAAGCAGGAACGCGAGTTGCACGAGGGAAGCGTGGA
>DATIVM010000475.1:0-3193 GCA_035465975.1 Usitatibacter sp. | reverse complement strand
CGCCGGGCTTCGCGAGGCGCGAGCAAGCCTCGACGACGCTCGCCGGCTGCGGCACGTGCTCCAGCATCTCCATGCACGTCACGACGTCGAACGTTCCCGGGGCCTCGCGCGCGAGGTCCTCG
This sequence comes from Usitatibacter sp., assembly GCA_035465975.1. GTDB lineage: Bacteria > Pseudomonadota > Gammaproteobacteria > Burkholderiales > Usitatibacteraceae > Usitatibacter. Next base: position 3,071 of record DATIVM010000475.1, on the reverse strand, counting down.
GCGGATACGTAGCGGTAATCGACGCGGCTCCCGACCTCGAGCCCGTGCAGCCGCGCGACCTTGAGCGCGCGCTCCGAGAGGTCGATGCCGGTCACCTCGCCGCCCTTCGCCGCCATCGCCTCGGCGAGGATGCCGCCGCCGCAACCCACGTCGACGATGCGCTTGCCGGCGAGGCCGCCGGCGAGCTCCTCGATGTGGCCGAGGCGCAGCGGGTTGATCTCGTGCAGCGGCCGGAACTCGCTCGTCGGGTCCCACCAGCGATGGGCGAGGGCGGAGAACTTGGCGAGCTCCGCCGGATCCGCGTTCGCTTCGGCGCCTTCGCGCGCGGGCTGCGTCATGCGATCCTCCCCTGCCACCATGTCGCGCGATCGCGCAGGTCCTGCTCGTCGAGGCCCTGCAGGCGCCGCTCCGCGAGCCGGGGCTTGCCTTCCACCCACACGTGCGTCACGTGCTCGCGCCCGGCCGCGTAGACGAGGTGCGAGGCCGCGTCGAAGCAGGGCAGCGTCTCCACGCTGTCGAGCTCGAGCGCCGCGAGGTCGGCGGACTTGCCGGGCACGATGGAGCCGATGCGATCCTCGAGCCCCAGCGCGCGTGCGCCGGCGAGCGTCGCCATCTCGATCGCCTCGAGCGCTCCCAGCTCGCTGGCGTCCCCGCTCGTCACCTTGGCGAGGAGGGCGGCGTTGCGCATCTCGGTGAGCACGTCGAGGCGGTTGTTGCTCGCGGCGCCGTCGGTGCCCACGCCCACGCGCACGCCGCGGCTGCGCAGCACGGCGACGGGGGCGATCCCGCTCGCGAGCTTCATGTTGGACGACGGGCAGTGCGCCACGCTCACGTTCTCCCGGGCGAAGAGGTCGATTTCCGCGTCGGCGAGGTGCACGCAGTGCACGGCGACCAGGCGCGGGCCCACGATGCCGAGGCGGCGCAGCCGCTCGACCGGGCGCACGCCGTTCCGCGCGAGGCCCTGCTCGATCTCCGCGACCGTCTCGTGCACGTGGGTATGGATCGGGACATCCAGCTCCTCCGAGAGGACGGCGATGCGCTTCATCGTCTCGTCGCCCACCGTGTACGGCGCGTGGGGCGCGAGGCAGAAGGCGAGCAGCGGCTCGCCGCGGTAGGCGTCGCGCGTCGCGAGCCCCTTCTCGAGGTATTCCTGCGGATCGGCAGCGTACGCGCTGGGAAATTCCACCGCAATGATGCCGAGCGCCGCGCGCATTCCCGCGCGCAACGCCGCGCGGGCCGTCGCCTCGGGAAAGAAGTACATGTCGTTCACGCAGGTGACGCCCGCGCGCAGCATCTCGGCCATGGCGAGGAGGCTGCCGTCGTGCACGAACTCGTCGCTCACGTGGCGCGCCTCCGCGGGCCAGATGTGCTTCTCGAGCCACTCCATCAGCCGGCGATCGTCGGCGAGCCCGCGCAGCAGCGACATCGCCGCGTGGCAATGCAGGTTCACGAGGCCCGGGAAGAGCACGTGCCGCTCGAGGCGCACCACCTCGCGCGCGGCGAAGCGCGCGAGCGCCTCGTCGACGGGAGCGAGCGCCACGATGCGCCCGTCGCGGACCGCCACCGCGTGACGCGCGAGCGCCGCGCGCGGCTCGACGGGGATCACGTGCGCGGCGCAGATGAGGGTGTCGACGTTCTCCATGAGGGGGAACAAAAAACCCCGCCGGAGCGGGGTTTTCTGCCGGTGTGCCGGAAGCTTACTGCTGGACGCCCCGGAACTCGATGTCCACGCGGCGGTTCTTCTGGCGTCCCGCGGCGGTCTTGTTGGTCGCGACCGGCTGCGTCTCGCCCTTGCCGATGGTGGTGATCTTCGAGGCCGGGATGCCCTTGCTCACCAGGTAGGCCTTCACCGCGGCGGCGCGCCGCTCGGAAAGCTTCTGGTTGTAGCGCTCGGTGCCGATCGAGTCGGTGTGGCCGGTGGCGATCACCATCTCGAGGTCGACGCCCTGCAGCTTCGCGAGCGCCTCGTCGATGGCCTTCTTGCCGTCCGGGCGCACCACCGACTTGTCGAAGTCGAAGAGCGCATCGGCCTGGATCACGACCGACTGGCGAACCGACGACGGAGCGGGCTTGGCGGGCTCCGGCGCGGGCGCGGCGGGCGCGGCGGGCGCGGCGGGCTCCGGAGCGGCGGGCGCGGCAAGCGCGGGCGCGGGTGCGGGCGCGCATTCGGGAAGCACCACGCCGGAGGTGACAACGCAATGACCCGAGCCGTCGCGGACCGCGCGGCCGGAGGAATCCTGCAGGTTTGGGGTGAAGTCGGCGTAGGCCGAGCCGGCCGCGAGCGCGACGATCGCGCTTCCGAGGGCAAGCTTGGAGGAAATCTTCATGTTCGGAACTCCCGAGAAGTTTGGATGGTTGTTGTGCCGCTTTGGGATTCTCTGGCTCACCGCCCGAAAACTGCTCTCGACATGATACACAAACGGCCTTTCCCTTCACAACGGGAATGGCCCTTTGGGGCGGATGCCGCGGGCGGCCGCTTGCGATCGAGCAACGCCCCCGTATGACCTACCGTCCCGCTGGAAAGTGCCGTCGCGGTGTGATAGAATTTTTATTCGGCATTTCGCCGTAATTAGCCACAAAAACAAAGAGTTACGCGCGCTTACCGCGGGCGCGCCCTTCCCGGAAGCCCATGGAATCCTTCGCGAAAGAAACGCACCCCATCAGCCTCGAGCAGGAGATGCGGCGCTCGTATCTCGATTACGCGATGAGCGTGATCGTGGGGCGCGCGCTCCCCGACGTGCGCGACGGCCTGAAGCCCGTCCATCGCCGCGTCCTCTATGCGATGCACGAGTTGTCCAACGACTGGAACAGGCCGTACAAGAAGTCCGCGCGCATCGTGGGCGACGTGATCGGCAAGTACCACCCGCACGGCGACACCGCGGTCTACGACACGATCGTGCGTATGGCGCAGGACTTCAGCCTGCGCTACCCGCTGGTCGACGGCCAGGGCAACTTCGGCTCGGTCGACGGCGACAACGCGGCGGCGATGCGCTACACCGAGATCCGGATGGCGAAGATCGCGCACGAGCTGCTCGCCGATCTCGACAAGGAAACCGTGGACTTCGGGCCGA
>DATIVM010000474.1:0-2252 GCA_035465975.1 Usitatibacter sp. | reverse complement strand
GGTCGCGGTGACAGGAAAATGGGGTCAGATTACTTTTTCCGCCGGACGGAAAAAGTAATCTGACCCCATTTTCACCGCGAGATCGACACCGGGATGCGCCGCCGGCCGAACTGGCGGCGCGGGTCGAAGGCGCCGAAGCGGCCGGCGATCGCGGTGCCGCAGTCGGGGCACCGGCCGTCGGCCGCGAGGCGGTAGGCGTCGATGCGATGCCAGTCGCGCTCGATCAGCGAGGCGCGGCAATTCGGGCAGAACGTGGTGCCGCCTTCGCGGTCGTGCACGTTGCCGGTGTAGACGTGGTTCAGCCCCTCCCCGATCGCGATGCGCCGCGCGCGCGCCACGGTAGCGGCGGGCGTGCCGGGGATGTCGGTCATCTTGAAGTCGGGATGGAAGGCGGTGAAATGCAGCGGCACGTCGGGGCCGAGCTCGCGCCGGATCCAGCGGCTCTCCTCGCGGATCTCCGCGTCGGAATCGTTCTTCCCCGGGATGAGGAGCGTCGTGATCTCCAGCCAGCAGCCGGTCTCGTGGTGGATGTACGCGAGCGTGTCGAGCACCGGGTTCAGGTGCGCGCCGGTGAGCTTCACGTAGAACTCGTCCGTGAACCCCTTCAGGTCCACGTTCGCCGCGTCCATCTTCGCGTAGAACTCGCGCCGCGGCTCCGGGGAGATGTAGCCCGCGGTGACCGCGACCGTCTTCACGCCCGCCGCGCGGCACGCGTCGGCCGCGTACATCGCGTACTCGGCGAAGATCAACGGGTCGTTGTAGGTGAATGCGACGCTCGCCGATCCCGAATCCACGGCGGCCCGCGCGATCGCCTCGGGCGATGCGCGGTCCATCAGCCGGTCCATGTCGCGCGACTTGGAGATGTCCCAGTTCTGGCAGAACTTGCACGCGAGGTTGCAGCCCGCGGTGCCGAAGGAAAGCACGGCGCTCCCCGGATGGAAATGGTTGAGCGGCTTCTTCTCGATCGGATCCACGCAGAAGCCGGAGGAGCGGCCGTACGTCGTGAGCACCATCGCGTCGTTCACGCGCGCGCGCACGAAGCACGCGCCGCGCTGGCCCTCGTGCAGCCGGCACTCGCGCGGGCAGAGGTCGCACTGGATGCGGCCGTCGTCGAGCTTGTGCCACCACCGCCCGGGGTGCACGGGTTCCTCGATGGGATCCGGAATACGGGCGGTCATCGGTATTTCTCCACGGTGTAGCGCGAAACCTTGAGCTGCGGGTGCCAGAAGCGCGCCGGCAGCCGCGCCTTGCGGCGCAGCTCGGCGAGGAAATCGACCGGGTCGGGCAGGCTTTCCCAGACCTGGGGAAGGAACGTCGCGCGGAAGCTCTCGTACTCGAGCACCACGCCGTCCACGCCGGGGCGAAGCGCCCGCGCCGCCGCGCTCTCGGTGTCGGCGGCGATCGGCACGCGCGGCGAGAGCACGCTCACCTCGATCTCGATGCGGTCGCGCACCTCGATGGTGAGCGGCGGGAAGCGCGAATCCCGGTAGGCGGCGGCATGGGCGTTGTGGGTGACGTCGTCGCCCAGCGCGCGATGGGCGTCCACCGTGCCGATGCAGCCGCGCAGATCGCCCGCCTCGCGCAGCGTGACGAAGCTCGCCGCGGTCTCGCGCAGCCACGCCTCGCCCCACTCGCGCAGGATCGCCCGCGGCGGCTCGCCCGCCTGGATCGCCTCGCGGGCGATCGCGACGAGGATGCGGCCGCGGCGCTGGTACTCATCCATGGCGCGGCTCGTGGAAGGCGAAGGCGCCGTAGCCCACGACGCGGTCGCGGCTGCCCGCGGTGTCGCCGGAGTTCCGGAGATCGACCAGCTCGGCCTCGAGGCCGAGGCGGCGGGCGAGGGCCAGGAGGCCGTTGATCGGCGCGGCGCCGCACGCGTCCTCGGGCACGAGGCGCGCGTCCAGGTCCAGGATCGCGCGCGCGGTGCCGCCATCGCGACGGCGCGCCGACTCGTACGGTTGGTAGTGCGAGAGGTCGGAGCTCACGACGACGAGCGTCTCGTCGCCGCCCCACAGCGCTTCGAGGAGCGCCGCCATCTCCGCGGGTCCGGCATCGCCGACGACCAGCGGCACCAGGCGGAATTCGCCCAGCGCCGCCTGCAGGAACGGCAGGTGCACCTCGAGCGAATGCTCGAGCGCGTGCGCGCGATCGCTCACCTCGACGCACGGGAAGCGCCGCGCGACCTCCACCGCCTCGAGGTCGAGGGGCACGGGCCCCAGGGGCGTCAGGAACTCGCTCGCCGCGGGGAGCGC
>DATIVM010000473.1:0-5339 GCA_035465975.1 Usitatibacter sp. | reverse complement strand
AGGAACACGAGCGGCGGCGGCGCGCCGGGAGGCGCGTGGCCCAGCCGCGCGCCGACGATCGCGGTGGTCGTCCCCACGACCAGCACCAGCGCGGCGACGATCGCGCCGAAGACGCCGACTCGGCGGTGGATGCGCGTGCGGTGCGAAGCGACCAGGCGCACCTGGACCAGGAACGTCGCGAACCACGTCGTCATGATCGCGCCGTGCAGCTCGAGCAGCCCCGTGAGCGGGAACCGCGCGAGGTACGGGTTGAGATAGAACGTGCGGGTGAAGCCGGCGAGCACCACGAGCACCGCGACGATCGCTCCCCACGTGTAGAAGGCCGGGGGCGAGCGTCGGGCGAGCGCGGGGTTGTCGAGCTGCGTCGTTGCCATGCCGCCCTCCTTTCGTCCTTGCGTTCCGCCCGAAAGCCTTCCATGGGTCCCCATGGAACGGGCCGATGTTAGCGCGGCGCCGCCGCGCGATCCACCCCTGCGATCAAGGCCGCCTTCGCGCACGCAGTGGCAGCATCTCCAGGCTCACGAACGGGCGCTCCGGCTTCGGGCCTGCGGTTCGCCGTGAAGGACGACAACGACCGCCACCTGACGATCGAGAACGGCAAGGAGTGCGAGCATACGGCCGACGCGTTCGCCTTCACGGCGCATCCGGGCCGGCAATTGGCGAAGTCCACGGCGGAAGGCGCGTTCGAGGGGTTGTGGGCATGGAAGAACCTGCCCGGGACGGCGTTGGGGGCGATCGGAGGCGCGTTGAGCGGCAACGCCGCCGGCATCGCCGAGGGCTCGGCCAACGTCTACGAAACCGTCGTTCGCAAGTGCATGGAAGGCATGGGGCACAAGGCGCTCGACTGAGCGCTCTTCGGAGCCGGATCGCGGACCCCCGATCCCGCGGCCTCAGCGCTTCGCGTGCACCACCTTCTTCCAGAATTCCCGCCGAAGCGACTCGGACCGGAATTCCTCGAGCTCGGGATCCATCGCGTTGCGCGCGGAGATCATCCCGACCGGCTTTCCGTCCTCGATCACCGGAAGGTGCCGGAAGCCGTTCTCCTGCATGACCACCAGCGCGTGGCCGAAAGGGGTCCGCGGATGGATGGTCTCGGGATCCGCGGTCATCACATCCTCGAGCTTCGTCTTCTTCGCGTCGCGTCCGCTCGCGACGACGCGGCAGAGGAGGTCGCGCTCGGTGAAGATGCCGGCGAGGCCGTTGCCGTTCGCGACGAGGATCGCCCCGACCTTGCGCTCCGCCATGAGCTTCGCCGCCTCGCTCACCGAAGTCTTGGGCGTGGCGACAAGCACGTCGCGCCGCATGATGGTGCCGACCGGGGTATCGAACATATCGCATCGTCCTTTCACGACGAACCTACTCCCCGGCGGGTAGCGGCGATTGACCGCGGTCAAATGGCGATAGCGCTCAATGGCTTGCGGCAACCTGTCGGCGGCGCGGGCCTTCCCGACTCGCGATCAGTCGCCCTGCACCCGGGCGACCGCGGGCCTGCGAAGGAGGGGCGCGATGGCGATCAGCCCCAGCAGCGGCCCCGGCACCAGCAGCCACGCGATCCACGCGCCCCACGATCCGATCCCGCCCGCGGCGAGGTTGATCGAGACGATCGTGATCGCGAAGCCGATGCTGTTCTGGATCGCGAGGCCGCTTCCCACGAGCTGCGGCGGGCAGGCGCGCGCGGAAAGGGCCGAGAACTGCGGCGAGTCCGTGACGACCGTCACGCCCCAGGCGAGCAGGAGGGCGAGGGCCGCCGCCGAATGGCCCGCCACCCACGGGAACGCGAGCCCGCAGGCAAGGGATCCCGCGAGCCCCGCCGCGGCCACCGCCGCCGCGCCGTAGCGCCGGCTGAAGAAGCCGCCGACGATGCATCCGACGCCGCCCACGCCGATCACGAGGAACGACCACGCCGCGAGCCGGCCCGCGCTCGCCTGGCCCTCGGGCAGCGCCAGGGCCACGAGGAACGGCGTGATGGTCCAGAGCGCATAGAGCTCCCACATGTGGCCGAAGTACGCGAGCGCCGAGGCGCGGAACGTCGGGATGCGCCAGACCTCGAGCACCGCGCCCATCGCGATCCGCCCGCGGCCCTTGGGAAGGTGCGGCCCGTCGCCGAGGGCTGCGATCGCGATCGCCGCGAGGACCGCGAGCAGCGACGAGGCCGCCGCCACCCATTGCCAGGGCCAGCCGATCCCGCCGGCGCGCACCGCGTGCGGCAGCGCGGTCCCGAACGTGAGCATCCCCACCAGCCACGCGAGCGCCTCGCCCGCGCGCACCGGCTCCCAGCTCACCACGAGCTTCATGCCCACGGGGTAGATGCCGGCGAGCGTGAAGCCGACGACGAACCGCAGCATCGCCGCCGCGAGGAGGCCCTGCGCGGCGAAGGCGAATGCCGCGTTCGCCGCCGCCCCGACGAGCGCGCAGGCGGCGAAGAGCCGGCTCGCGGCGAAGCGGTCCGCGAACCCGGTGAGCGCGAAGAGCATCGTCCCGGCGATGAACCCCGACTGCACGGCGATGGTGAGCGTGCCGAGGTCCGAGGCGCCGAGGTGCCAGGCGCGCGCGAGGTCGTCGAACGCCGCGTTGGCGCTGAACCAGAGCGAGGTGCCGAAGAGCTCGGCGACGACGATGACGGCGAGGCGCCCGTGCGCCCCGTTCAACGACCCTCTCCCGGGCTCATCGCCTGGTGCGGCACGTGCAGCAGCTTCGCCGTCCCGTGCGAGACGAAGAGGTAGCCGGTGACGATCCGCAGCAGGCCGAGCGCACGCGCAGTCCAGGTGTCGAAGAAGGCCTTGTCCATCGTCTGCTCCTCGGGAAAGGGTCGCCCAATCTAGCACCGGCCCGGCGATCGGACCGGAGCGAGGGAAAAGAAAAGCCCTCGAAAGCGCAGGGATCCGGCTCCTGCGCCATCGAGGGCTTCCGGGGGACTGCAGCGGGGGGCGGCCTTCCGCTAGCCCTTCAGGAACATCTGCGCGACGCCCCACAGCACGACGAGCAGCACGATGCCGATCGTGAGGCTGTAGCCGATCAGCTTCTTCTCGATCGGCAGCAGCGGCTCCGCCGCCATCTTCTTCATCTCCTCGCCGATCCGGGGACCGCCGCCGGTGACGGGCACTTCCGCGTTCATCTTCGCTTGGTTCATGGTCGATACTCCTCAGGTCAACCTGCGAGCGGCGGCTTCACGCCGCTGTAGAACACCCACGAGATCAAGAGCCCCATCCAGATGATGAAGCCGAACAGGCACACGAGATAGACTGCGGCGAGCTTGCCGATGCCCTCTTCCCAGAGCTTGCGGAAATTCGACATCACGCCGATGGTGAAGAACGTGAGCACGAAGAAGATGCCGCGGAACGCGTTCGCCTCGCCCATGGCCGCCTTCACCTTGCCCATCGTCTCCGCGGAGGCGGAGAGCGCGATCAGCAGGATCAGCCCGAAGGTGAGGACGTACCCGATGATGAACTTCGGGAAACGCTCCCAGATCTCGCGCGCCTTCGCCTGCTCGCCGGGCGCCCGCACCTCGATGTGCCGCGTCCAGATGTAGGCGAGCACGAACGCCCACACGCCGATGAAGATGTCGATGAAGACCTTCACCGTCGCGGCGGTGCCGATGATCCAGCCCTTGGCGTAGTTCACGCCCTCGGCCGCGTTCTTCGCGTAGACGAGCGCCTCGGTGACCGCGCCGCTCGCCACGGCCGCGCCGTCCGTCTTCACCGATAGCGCCATCCACGCGCCGCTCACCAGCGGCTGGTGGGAGAGGAACTCGCCGGCGAGGAACGGCAGGAACAGGAGCTCGATCACCGCGAACACCACCACCAGCGAGGACACCATGACAGCCACCGTCGGGCGCGCGCGGATCGCGGCGCCGGTCGCGATCGCGGCCGACACGCCGCAGATCGAGATGCCCGAGGCGAGCGGCGCCGCCCACTCCTTGCTGAACCCGAACCACACGCGCGCCACGTAGTACACGACCGACCAGAAGATCAGGTACGCGCACACGATGGCGGCGAGGCCGAGGAACATCACGGAGGTCGCGAGCGCGAGCTTCTCCGCGGCGGTGACCGCGAGGAAGCCGCCCAGGATCACGATCGCCGTCTTCACGTAGAGCTCGGGGCGAACAGCCTCCTTCATCCAGTTCGCGAATCCGGGCATGAAGTTGCCGATGATGAGGCCGCCGATGAGCGCGACGATGAAGCCACCCTCGGCGGTGAGCTTGAGCGACCAGTCGATGCCGAATTTCTTCATGTCGGCCGGCGTGTTCACCGCGAAGTTCGCGAAGCTGCCGATGATCCAGCAGATGTACGCGAGCCAGAAGACGGCGGTGAAGCCCAGGGCGAAGCGCTTGACGTCGACCTTCATCGCCGCCGCGCCGACGGATAGCGCGACCAGCAGCACGACGTAGGTCGCAATGAGCGAACCGATGCCGCCCACCCCCGAGAACGCCTTCGAGGCGGGCGCGAGCGCCTTCGAGACGTCGGTCCATACGCTCGTCGTCACGACCCAGCCCAGCAGGTCCGCGCCGACGAGGAGACCCAGTGCGAGAACGAAGACCGCCAACCCGATCCACAGGGAAAGCCAGTCCTCACTAATGCCTACGGCCCGTGAATTCATGACTCCTCCTCTTTCGGTTTTTTGTGTGCGGCCGTCCCGTTCTCTGCCTCCCGCGGGACTTCGCTCGCAGGGCCACGATAGCCGCATTCACGGCCGTTTTCTACCCGGAGGTATCAGCCGTTTTTCGTTTCATTATATGAACCACGGGCCGGCCCCGGCGCGCCCTCCGTTTTCATCCGTTCCTCGAGCGCCGGAGCAGCAGCACCAGCGGCAGCATCGCGACGAAGCTCCACGCCGTGAGCCTGAAGACGTCGACGAGCGCCGTCATCTCCGCCTGGCGCGCGATCTGCGCGGCGATCACCGCCATCGCGTGCGGGTCGGTCGGCGAAAGATGCAGCGACTTGAGGTACGCCGTCACCGCGGGGTTGAACTTCGTGACGTGCGCGCCCAGCTCGTTCCAGCTCACCTGCGATTCGCGCGTGACGAGCGTCGTCACGATCGAGATACCGACCGAGGCCCCGATCGTGCGCACCAGGCTGTAGATCCCGGCGGCCTCGGCCGTGCGCGAGCGGGGAAGCGTGAGGTACGCGATGGCCGAGAGCGGAACGAAGACGAGGCCGAACCCGAGGCCCTGCACGAACGCGGGCCAGATGATCCAGAACGTGCTCACCTCGAGCGAATAGTGCGTCATGGCCCAGGAGCCGATCGCGCCGAGGACCATGCCCGTGCCGATCAGCAGGCGCACGTCGACGCGCCCGACGAGCCGGCCCACGACCATCATCGCGATGGCGGTCGCCACCCCG
>DATIVM010000472.1:0-3051 GCA_035465975.1 Usitatibacter sp. | reverse complement strand
GGGTGAGATAGACGATCGAGCCGCGGCATTCGCCGTTCGAGGCGTCGTACCACAGGTTGAGCGCCGGGTGCCAGGTGGCTTCGCCCTGCTTGCGGTACTGCACGTCGCAGCCGTTCGAGTTGGCGCCCGCGTTCGACCAGTCGAGGCCCACCGATTCGTAGGTCGGCACGGCGCGCACGCCCGTCGAGTCGACGGTCTGTGCGTGCGCTGCCGGATGGGCGAGGGCGATCGCGACGAGGAGGGAAGACGCTGCCGCGATGCGCGGTGCGCGAAGAATGGCCGGTCGTTGCATGAATGGGTTCCTGTTTCCGGTACGGCGTAGAGGAACCCCGCCATTGCAAGGTGCATACCATTATCTATTTATCTAGACATATCAATTGGTTGAAGTCCACTCGCGGGGCCGCTGCGGACGCCGCTGTAGCATCCGCGCACGGTCACGATGTCGTCTGCCGCGAATTTCCCTGTAGGAAATGATCTGGCCGGCTCGTAGGACACGACGAAGGGCTGTAGCGGATCGGCGACAATGCGTCGAATTCGCCTGACGGGATTTGTCGTTGCAACGCGCGAGCCGCGATTCCCCGGGCGTACGCGTCGCCCACGAGCGACGAAAATGGAAAAGCGGCCCGGAGGCCGCTTTCGATGGGGGGCGTCAGGGGCCCGCGGAATCGCGAGCGCCCTGGGCCGCGAGGAGCTCGTCGCGCGTCAGGCCGGAGCCGCGCCCAGACCCGTATCCCCGCGGCGCTCGGGGGCAAGCGCGGCGGCGGACGCCTCGACCTGCCACTTGAGCTTGCCGAGATCGTCGTCCATCTCGCTCGCCGGATCGACGCCGAAGGCCTTCGCCACCGCCTGGCCGATGACGCCGCCCGGCGGGGAGTAGTGCAGCTCGACGTGCACGCGCGTGCCGTCGCCGTCGGGCTCGAAGCGCACGCGCCCGCCGTTGTCGACCATCGACCCTTCCACCGAGCGCCATGCGAGCTCGCGGTTCTCGCGCGATTGCGTGGGCTCCGAATCCCACTCGACCGGCGCCCCCGCGGGCCCATCGACCACCCAGTGCCAGCGATCGCCGCCGAGGCTGCGCACCTCTCGCACGTGCGACATCCAGCGCGGGAAGTTGTCGAAGTCGCGCCAGTAGGCGAACACCCGGTCGACCGGCGCGTCGATGCGGATTGCGCGATCCACCGTGAAGCGCCTGCCCCTGGCGAGCGAGCCCAGCTCCTCGTTCGACGCCGCGCGCGCGACGAGCCCCACGCCGGTGAGGCACATCGCGACCCCCAACAGGCCGCCGCGCACGTAGCCCGACGTCGCGAGGCCGGCGCCCATCATGCCCGCGAGCGCGCGCTGCGCCGGGGACCAGCGCGTCTTCCTCCATGGCACGGCGCCCCGCGCTTTGCGCTCGAGCGCCTCGCCAGCACCGCCGGCATCGTTCGCGACACGGCTCTCGAGCTGCCGCCTTTGCGACTGCAGCCATTGACGCGTCTCGACGAGCATGCCGTGCGTGCGGTTCGTCGCGTCGCGCACCACCGCGTCGGTGCCGCGCTGCACTCGGCGGCCCGCCGATTCGACCTGGTTGCGGATGTCGTTGCGCCGCTTGCGTCCCATCTGGGGGTCGAGCAGGTACATGAGGGCGGCGCCGATCCCCAGGTACGCGAGTGCGTTGGTGCGAGGCATGGTATGTCCTCCGTTCAGCGGGTAGGACCGCCGCGCCGGGAGTCCGTTTCGGGGGTAGTCGGTTTGGAGTCGCTAGCGGTTGCGCTCGTCCGTGAGCCCGGTGAATGCGCCGTTGATGGGGGCGGGGGCCGTGCTCATGCGCGCACGCGCGGCTTCGGCCTCGAGGCGCGCGCGTTCGAGCTGCTCCTGCGCGGCGGCATCGCGATTCGCGTCGGGCACGACGACGATCACCGGCGCGGGCGCGGCCGTGGCGGCCGCCGCCGGGACTCCCGCGGAGGCTTGCGCTGGCGCGGGCTGCGGCGGGGCGGGAGGCTGGTAGGCCTCCGGTGGAAGCGTGCGGAGGAGCGAGGGGTCGTCCCCCGGCTGCGGCGGGAAGGGTCCGACGTCCGGCGGCGTGCGGTTGGGGGCGCTCGTCTGCGCGAGCACGGCGCCGGCGGCGAATAGCGCCGCGGCGAGGAAGGGAAAGCGAAGCGTGGCCATGGCGGCGACCTCCTTCCATCACGGACCCCGTTTCACGGGATCCGTTTCGCCCGGACGTCGGCGGCCACGGCGCAGCGCATGGTCCGATGCGACCATGCGCGCGCTTCGCGCTAGCGCTTCTCGACGACGACGCGGCCCTGCTTGTTCACGTAGACGTGGTAGCGGCTCCCGTCCTTGCAGGTCGCGACGTAGTCGTTCTCGCCGAGCGTCTCCACCCGCACCACCTCGCCGCAGGGCTTGCCCTGCAGCGCGATCACCGCGGCCAAGTCCTCGCGCTGCTTCGCGTCGTCGGCGGCGAGCAGCGGCAATGCGGCGGCGAGCGCGAGCAGGGCGAGCGCGGCCCGGATTCTCTTCATGGCAATGGCCTCACGTGAGTTTCTCGAATCGCGCGCGGTCGGCGAGGATCGCCCACAGCGCGTCGCGCGAATCGTGGATCGCCTTCGCGAGCGCGGGATCGCGGTCCTGCAGCAGCGAGAGCACCTTCATGAGCAGCAGCTCGAAGGGCCGGCGCAGCTCCGCGAGCGTCGCGCGGCTGCGGCCCGCGTAGTAGTCGCGGAACTGCTCGAGGAGGTCGTCCACCTGGTTCTTGAGTGAGAGCTTCGTCATCACGCCGATCGCGTCGGTTTCCTTGAGCCGCTGCTCGAGCGATTTCACGTCGAGCGGCGGCTTCGCCGCAGCGGGCTCCTGCGTGCGCGGTGAGGGCTCGGGCGACGGCTCCGCTTTCGCGGCCGGCCTGGTCGCGACCTTCGGCGCCTCGGCCTTCGGCGGCGCCGCTTTCGAGGCGGGCGGCTTGGGCGCCTCCGGCGCCGACGGTTTCGCGGCCTCCTTCGTCGCGACGCGCGGCGCGGGCGCTTCCGGCGCCTTCGCGGCGGGTGCGGCAGGAGCGGGCGGCTGCGCTTCGGC
>DATIVM010000471.1:0-5603 GCA_035465975.1 Usitatibacter sp. | reverse complement strand
GGCTCGATCTTGAGGCCGTCGATGCCCACCACGGTGTGGCCGTCGTTCATCAGGTGATGGGCGAGCGTGAAGCCCGCCGGCCCCATGCCCACCACGAGCACGCGCTTGCCGGTCGCGGGCCTGGGCAACGGACGGCGCAGGTTGAGGGGGTTCCAGCGCGTGAGGAGCGAGTAGATCTCGAAGCCCCAGGGGAGCCCGAGCACGTCCTTCAGCGTGCGCGTCTCCGCCTGCGGGATGTCCACCGGCGTCTGCTTCTGGTAGATGCACGCCTTCATGCAGTCGTTGCAGATGCGGTGGCCGGTGCAGCAGACCGGGGGGTTGTCGATCACGATCATCGCGAGCGCGCCCACCGCCCAGCCCTCGGACTTCAGCTTGTGGAACTCCGAGATGCGCTCCTCGAGCGGGCAGCCGTGCAGCGGGACGTTGAACGGGCTCTTCTTGAAGACGTCCCCGACTACTGCGCCCGGGGATGGCGAGGCTCCCGTGGCGGGCTTCTCCTTGAGTCCCTTCGAGCACGAGTCCTTGCCCTGCTCGTGGCACCAGATGCAGTAATTCGCCTCGTCCAGCGCGCCCGGAAGCTGCGTGCCTGGGTCGGTGAGCCCGAAGCCCTCGCGCCGGCGCACGTGGTGCAGCGTGTGCACGGAATATCCGGCGCTCGTGTCTGTTTGCACCGGGACCAGATGGAACGGATCGACTCGCTGGGGGGGCTTGAAGAGCACTCCGCCGCGATGCCGGCGGCGCCCTTCGGCCGTGTGCGCCGCCCAGGCGCAGAAGCGCTCGGCGAGCGCGAGCTCGCCGGCGTGCGCCGGCTCCTCCGCGAGCCACTCGAGGACGCGCTGCGCGAAGAGCAGCTCGTCGAAGGCGCCGCCGAGGAGCTTCCCGACCTCCGCCTCCAGCGCCGCCCCGTCGAGGCCCTGCGCCTCGTCCGCCTTGATCTTCAGCATCGCGCGCCGCTGCACGAACTTGCGCTTCACGCGGAAGAGGGGCCCCAGCCGGTGATGGCTCTCCACGAGGTCCCGCCACGGCTCCTCGATGCCGAAGAGCTGCGCGACGAAGCGGTCGAGATGCGGCGCGACGGCGATCAGCAGCTCGGCTTCCGCCTTGTAGGGGAGCGCGTCGGGATGGGCGCGCGCCTCGCTCCATCGGGCGTGCAGATCGGCATCCGCCTCGCGCAGGCGCGAGGAGAACTGCGCGTCCACGCGCGCGAGGCCGGCGGTTTCGTACAGGTCCTCGAACGCGAGGCCGAAGCCGAGCCGGAGGAAGGGTTCTGCGGCGGACATTGCGGAACGGGGCGGGAAGGAATTGGCAATTTTATCGGATCGGACGGCCCCTTCCCCTTGTCCTATGGCAAGTTCGACCTTTGCTATCATCGTTCGGCAACCCTAGTGAACGGGAGAAAGACCCTATGAATCGTCGTGATTTCATCCGCTCCGCCGGCCTCGCTTCCGCGACCCTCGTGATCCCCGCCTCGCGAGCGCTCGCCGAGGGCAAGGGCGAAAATGGCTGGCGCATGTTCGAGGTCACCACCCGCGTGGAGATCCTGGACCCGAAGGGCGCGACCCGGGTGTGGCTCCCGGTGCCGCTCAACGAGGACCGGCCATTCCAGAAGCCCCTCGGCAACCAGTTCGAGGCCGAGGGCGGCACCACCCGCTTCGCGATGGATCCGCACTACGCGGCGGGCATGGTGTGCGGCGAATGGGCGCAGGGCGTGAAGCCGGTGATGGTCGTGAAGAGCCGTTTCGCCACGCGCGACATCGCGGTCGATTTCACGCGCGCCGCGAACCCGATCCCCGAGACGCCGGCGACGCTCGCGCGCTTCACCGCGCCCACCCGCCACATGCAGACCACCGGCGCCGTGAAAGACCTTTCCGACCAGATCGTCAAGGGCGCGAGCGGCGAGGTGGAGAAGGCGCGCGCGATCTACGAATGGATCTGCGAGAACACCTACCGCAACCCGAAGACGCGCGGCTGCGGCACGGGGGACGTCAACTTCATGATCGAGACGAAGACGTACAACGGCAAGTGCGCGGATATCAACGCGCTCTTCACCGCGCTCGCGCGCTCGCAGGGCATCGCGGCGCGCGACGTGTACGGCATCCGCGTCGCCGACTCCAGGCTCGGCTACAAGAGCCTCGGCAAGAGCGGCGACATCACCAAGGCCCAGCACTGCCGCGCCGAGTTCTATTCGCGCGTCCACGGCTGGGTGCCGGTGGATCCGGCCGACGTGCGCAAGGTGATCCTCGAGGAGCAGGGCGGCAAGAAGCCCGACGACCCGATGGTGCTCGCCGCGCGCAAGCGCCTGTTCGGCTCCTGGGAGATGAACTGGCTCGGATACAACTACGCGAACGACGTGCAGCTGCCCGGGTCCACCCGTCCGCCGATCCCGTTCCTGATGTACCCGCAGAGCGAGACCGGCGAGGGACTGCTCGATCCGCTGGATCCCGAGCACTTCCGCTACGAGATCACCTCGCGCGAGATCACCGCCTGAGGCGCTTCCCGGGATCGCGTCGATGAAGCCCTTCTGGCGGGCCGCCGTGGCCGTTCTCGCCGCGGCGGCCGCCCTCGCCGTGGCCGAGCAGCCGCTGCGCGACTGGAGCGGCAAGCCCACGCCGCCGCTCGCGCTCCAGGACCTCGCGGGAAAGAGCGTGGACCTCCAGTCGCTGCGCGGCCGCGTCGTGCTGGTGAACTTCTGGGCCACGTGGTGCGAGCCGTGCATCGCCGAGATGCCCTCGATCGCGCGCCTCGAGGGGAACCTCCACGGCAGGCCGTTCGCGGTCCTCGCGGTGAACTACGGCGAGTCGCGCGCGAAGATCGAGAAGTTCCTGCAGAAAAGCGGCATCCGCCTGCACGTGCTCCTCGATCCCGACCAGAAGGCGGCCGACGCGTGGGGCGCGAAGGGACTGCCGATGAGCTTCCTCGTGGATGCGCGCGGCAAGGTGCGCTTCTGGACCTTCGGCGAGCGCGACTGGAGCGGCCCGGAATCGACCCGCGTCGTCGATCGGCTCGTGTCGGAGGCGTCCGGTGCCGGACGATAGGCTCGCCGCAAGCCGCATCGTCGATCTCTCGCGGGGCGCGCGCGGCGACGAGCGCGCCGAGGTGGTGGCGAGCCTCCTCGCCTCGCCCGCGAGCATCGCGCCGCGCTGGTTCTACGACGACCTGGGCTGCGCGCTCTACGGCGCGATCTGCCGGCTGCCCGAGTACTACCCGACCCGCACCGAGGCCGCGCTCTTCCGCGAGCACCGGGGCGAGATCGCCGATGAGGTCGGCGCGGTGCGCCAGTTCGTGGACCTCGGCGCGGGCGACTTCTGCAAGGCGCAATCGTGGCTGCCATTCCTGGAGCCGGCGCGCTATGTCGCGGTCGACATCGCGGAGCCGGAGCTGCGCCGCGCGCTCGATCGCATGGCGCCCGATTTCCCGCGCGTGGAAATGGTGGGCGTCGTCGCCGACTTCCAGCTCGGGCTGCCGCTCGAGGAGGTCCTCGACGACAGCGCGACGCTCTTCTTCTATCCCGGATCGAGCATCGGCAACTTCACTCCTTCCGGGGCGACCGCGTTCCTCGCGCGCATCCGCGGGCTGTGCGCACCGCGCCCCGGAAGCGGCCTCCTCATCGGCGTGGACGGCAAGAAGGACCGCGCGGTGCTCGACGCCGCGTACGACGACGCGCTCGGCGTGACCGCGGCGTTCAACCGCAACGCGCTCGCGCACCTCAACCGCCGCTTCGGCTTCGACTTCGAGGTCGAGGCGTTCGGGCACCGGGGCTTCTACAACGAGCGCGAGGGGCGGATCGAGATGCACCTCGAATCCGCGCGCGAGCAGCTCGTGCGGCTCGGCGGCGGCGCGCAGCGCCGCTTCGCGGCCGGCGAGCGCATCCACACCGAGAACTCGTACAAGTACCACGCGGCGGAATTCGAGGCGCTGCTGCGCGAAGCGGGATTCGAGCGGGTGCGCCGCTGGTCGAGCCCGGGCGAGGGGTACTTCGCCTTCCTCGCGCGCTGAGCGCTCAGGAGGTCATTCGACCGCGACGGCCGGGGACCCTTCGCGAATTTCGCCGATCACCGCGGCCTGGTCGAAGCCTTCCGCGCGGAAGATGCCGAGCACGGCGTCGCACGCCTCGGGGGCGCAGGCCACCAGCAACCCGCCGCTCGTCTGCGGGTCCGTGAGGAGCGCCTTCTCCGCGTCCCCGATCCCCGCGCCGAGGCTCACCTTCACGCCGTAGCCGTTCCAGTTGCGTCCCGAAGCGCCGGTGACCGTTCCCTCGCGCGCCAGATCCACGACGTGCGGCAGGAGCGGCAGCTTGTCCCACTCGACACGCGCGGCGACCCGCGAGCCCTTCGCGATCTCGAGCAGGTGGCCGAGGAGGCCGAAGCCGGTCACGTCGGTGAGCGCGTGGACCGCGTCCATCTCGCCGAGGCGCGTGCCGGGCGTGTTGAGCCGGGTCGTCGCGTCGATCATCGCCTTGTAGCCGGCGGCATCGAGCTTGCCCTTCTTGAGCGCCGCGCTGTAGATGCCCACGCCGAGCGGCTTGCCCAGGATGAGCTTGTCGCCCGGCTTCGCGCCCGCGTTGCGCTTCAGGTTGCGCGGGTCGACGAGGCCGATCGCGACCAGCCCGTAGATGGGCTCGACCGAATCGATGGTGTGGCCGCCCGCGATCGGAATGCCGGCCCGCGCGCAGACCGACTCGCCGCCCTCGAGGATCTTGCGGATCACCTCGAGCGGAAGCTGGCTCAGCGGCATGCCGACGAGGGCGAGCGCGAAGAGCGGCTGGCCGCCCATGGCATACACGTCGGAGATCGCGTTGGTCGCGGCGATGGCGCCGAAGTCGAACGGGTCGTCGACGATCGGCATGAAGAAATCCGTGGTCGCGACGATCGCCTGGCGGTCGTTGATGCGATAGACGGCCGCGTCGTCGCTGGTCTCGATGCCCACGAGCAGGTCCTTCGGCAGGATCGCGGGACCGCTCTTCGCGAGGATCTGCTCGAGCACGCCCGGCGCGATCTTGCAGCCGCAACCGCCGCCGTGGCTGAACTGGGTGAGCCGGACCTGCATGTCCATGGAAATCTCCTGCGAATCGTCAATCGTGAATTCTACCGCCCGGCGAGGAGGCCGGCGGCGAGGCGCCGGACCGCGGCCGCCTCGGCCTGCGGCCGGAAGAGCGGGCGGCGCTTCGCGCAGGCGGCACGCAGCCGCGCGAGCTCCCGCGGATCCTCGAGGGCGCGCACCAGGCGCCCGGCGAGCGCGGCCGCATCGCGCGGCTCGAAGTATCCCGGATAGACGTCGCCCAGCATCCCGACGTTCCCGGAGATGCGGCTCGCGATCACCGGCGTGCCCGCGGTCACCGCCTCGACGATCACGTTCGCGCCGCCCTCCACGACGGAGGGATGGATGAGGACGTGCGCCGCCCGCAGCGCCGCGCGCGCGAGGCCGTGCGGCAGGGCGCCGGAGTAGCGGTAGCGCGGATCCGCCTTCGCGAGCGCCCGCGCCTCGGCGCCGAGCGCCGGGTCGAGGGCCGCGCCGATGTGGCGCACGCGGATCGGCAGTCCCGCGGGAATCCTCCGCACGGCATCGAAGAGCGTGCGCGGATCCTTCTCCTCGCGCAGGTGGCC
>DATIVM010000470.1:0-6346 GCA_035465975.1 Usitatibacter sp. | reverse complement strand
GGCCTCAACTTCGCGAACTTCCGCACGCACCGCAAGATCGCCGTGATCGACGGCGACGTCGGGTTCCTGGGCGGCGTGAACATCCACGACCCGGAGAGCGCCACCCGCTCCGGGCGCGAGGCGTGGCGCGACGAGCACGCGCGCGTCGACGGCGAGCCGGTGCGCAAGATCCAGCGCCTGTTCCTCGAGAACTGGACCTACGCCGGCGGCATGTTCCCCATGTCGGCGAGGAGCGTGCCGTCCTATTTCCCGCCGGCGACGCCCTGCGAGTCAGGGATGCCGGTGCAGATCCTCGCCTCCGGCCCCGACGACGAGAGCGCGCCGCTCCTCGCCTTCCTCCTCGCCGCGCTCTCCACCGCGCGCTCGCGCGTGTGGATCGAGACGCCCTATCTCATCCCGGACGAGACCCTGGAATCGGCGCTGCGCATCGCCGACCTGCGCGGCGTGGACGTGCAGGTGATCGTGCCCAAGCTGGGGGATTCGCGGCTCGTGACCGCCGCCTCGCACACCTACTGCCAGTCGCTCGCCAAGGCGGGGATCGTGGTGTTCGAGTACGGCCCGCCGATGCTTCACGCGAAGACCGTCGTGGTGGACGACACGGTCGCGATGGTCGGCACGGCGAATCTCGACAACCGCAGCTTCCGGCTCAACTTCGAGATCGCCGCCGCCTTCTACGACGCGAAGATCGTCGCCGAGCTCGCGCAGCGCTTCGAGGACGACCGGGCCGCGAGCAAGCCCTTCCCGTTCCGCAAGCGCGACGCGCGCCTCACGGTGATCCTCGAGTCGATCGCGCGGCTCACTTCGCCGGTGCTTTGAGCGTCCGCAGGTCGAGGTCCCAGTTCTCGCCGACGAGGTCCGCGCCGAAGCTGCGGTGGCGCTCGCGCTCCACGAGCCGGAAGCCGTTGCGCTCGTACAGGCGGCGCGCGGCGACGAGGATGGACTGCGTCCACAGCGTCATGCGCCGGTAGCGCGCCTCGCGCGCGAAGCGGATGCACTCGCCCACCAGCGCGGCGCCCACGCCCATGGCGCGCGCCGACGGCTCGACCAGCAGCAGCCGCAGCTGCGCGAGGCGCGCGGACCGCCGCACCAGGAAGACGCAGCCGATGCGCTCGCCCGCGCGCTCGGCGATCCAGGCCGCCTCACGCGCCGGATCGTTGCGCCGGAGGAACTTCGCGACGATCTCCGCGACCAGCCCCTCGAAGGTCGCGTCCCATCCATATTCGCGTGCGTAGAGAGCCCCGTGGCGCTCGACCACCCAGCCCCAGTCGCCGGCGCGCGGCGCGCGCAGCGCGTAGGGCCCGCTCTCTCGCGCCGCGCGCGGGCCGAGCAGCGACTCGATGGTCCCCATGGACGCGACCAGGCGGTCGCGCTCGGCGGGACCGAGCGCGCCGAGCAGGGATGCCACCTGCTCGTCGGTGCGCCGTTCCAGCGGCTCGAGCGCGTGGCGGCCCTTGCCGGTGAGCTCGAGCTCGCGCAGGCGCGCGTCGTGCGCCGCCCGGCGCGCGCGCACCCAGCCGCGCTCGCGCAATCCGCGCAGGATGCGGCTCAGGTATCCCGGGTCGAGCGCGAGCCGCTCCTCGAGGCGCGTGGCGGTGGTCCCCGCCTCCTGCCCGAGCTCCCAGAGCACGCGCGCCTCGGCGAGCGTGAGGCCGGTGCCGAGCAGCGCCTCGTCCAGCACGCCGATGCGCGGCGTGTAGAAGCGGTTGAAGCGGCGCACCGCCGCGACGGCGTGGTCCATGGCGTTCCCTCCGCAGTTAGTTGACATGGTCAACCAACAGCTTGCCGCCGTCAACTGACTCCGGGGGGACCGCCTAGCGCGAGAGCCGCGGCGGGAAGTACGGGCTCGGATACGCGGCAGGCGAGACGTTGCCGTCGCGGTCGTACGCCTCCACGCCGAAGACGTAGTCGTCCTTCGAGACGCCGGCGAGCGTCGCGCGCGTGACGTTTCCGACGTCCATGGCGTGCTGCCAGTCGGCCGCGGTGGTGTCGCGCCAGACGATGCGGTAGCCGGCGAGGTCCGGCTCGCGGTTCGCGGTCCAGCGCAGCGTCGTGTCGTTCTCGAGCTTGAGCGCCTCGATCTGCACGCCGCGCGGCGTGCCGGGGGCGAGCGCGAGCGAGGCGAGCGCAGCGCCGTTCACGCGCGCCACCTGCGCGACGTAGCCGAAATCCACGAACTCGGGCAGGTCGCCGTACTGCACGCCGTTCTCGACGCGCACGTCCTGGTGCTGGTGGCGGAAGTCCTCCACCGGCTCCGTGAAGCGCACCGCCGGGTAGCCGAGCTTCGCGAAGGGAAAATGGTCGCCGCCGCGCAGGTAGCGGTCCAGGCGCCAGATCGTCTGCACCCGCAGGCCGGGCACGTAGAGGCGGGCGGCGCGGGCGATGGCGCGCGCGAGCTGGCGCGTGGGGAGGTCGTTCTCGCCGCCGGTCCGCAGGGCGGCGCGCACGTCCTCGGGCAGCTCCTTCTGCGCCGGGACGCCCTGCGCGAAGAGCCGCACGCGGCCCTGGTCCACCCGGCCGTCGGGCCCTTTCGAGGCGCCCACGATGTCGTTGGTGATCATGCCCTCGATGTCGAGGCCCTTCGCGCGCGCGTCCCGGGCGAAACCCGTGGAGCCGTAGAGTCCCTGCTCCTCGCCCGCGACCGCCATGAAGACCAGCGTCGCGTCGAAGCGGTGGCGCGACATCACGCACGCGAGCTCCATCGCGACCGCGGTGCCCGAAGCGTCGTCGTCGGCGCCCGGCGCGTCCTTCTCGCCATCGACCGGGCTCGAGGGCATCGAATCGTAATGGCCGCTCACCACGTAGATCCGCTCGCGGCTCTCCGGCTGCGTGCCGGGCAGCGTCGCCACCACGTTCACGAAGTCCGTGGGCCGCGGCACGCGCGAGCCCGACTCGACGTGGTGCGCGTCGAAGCCGACCTGGAGCCGGCCCCCCGATTCGCGCGAGCACTCCTCGAGCCGCGCGCGGATCCAGCGGCGCGCGGCGCCGATGCCGCGCGTCTCCGAAACCGTGTCGGAAAGCGAGTTGCGCGTTCCGAACCCGGCGAGCTTGCGGATCACCTGCTCGATGCGCGCCGGCGACACCTCCGCGACGACGGCGGCGATCTCCGGGTTCGGGGCGGCGTCAGTCGGCCGAGCCGAGCAGGGAAGGGAGGCGGCGAGGAGCGCCGCGCAGGCGAGGATGGGCGTCTTCATGGCGCGCAGTATGGTGATTCGCGCGCGGCGCGTCCATGGCCGGCGCCGGCGCGCCCGCTTCCTCGTCCTCGCGCAGCCGGAAGCGGGCCACCGCGGCGACGAGCTGCCCGGCCTGGGCGGCGAGGCTCTCCGCCGCAGCGGCCGACTGCTCCACGAGCGCCGCGTTCTGCTGCGTGACGCGATCCATCTGCGTCACCGCGCCGCCCACCTGCTCGATCCCCGAGAGCTGCTCGCGCGAGGCGGCGGCGATCTCCGACATGATGTCCGTCACCCGCTTCACGGCGGCGACGATCTGCTCCATGGTGCGCCCCGCGCCCTGGACGAGCTGCGTCCCCTCGTCGACGCGGCCGGCGGAATCCTCGATGAGGCCGCGGATCTCGCGGGCCGCGTCGGCCGAGCGCTGCGCGAGCGTGCGCACTTCGGAAGCGACCACCGCGAAGCCGCGTCCCTGCTCGCCGGCGCGCGCGGCCTCCACCGCCGCGTTGAGCGCGAGGATGTTGGTCTGGAACGCAATGGCGTCGATCACGCCGATGATGTCCGCGATGCGGCGCGAGGCTTCCGAGATGCCGTCCATGGTGGAGATCACGCGCGCCATCGCGATGCCGCCCTGGCCCGCCACCCCGGAGGCGCCGATCGCGAGCTCGTTCGCCTGCTTCGCGCTCTGCGCGTTGCGGGTCACCGTGGCGGTGAGCTGGTCCATGGAGCTCGCGGTCTCCTCGAGGCTCGCCGCCTGTTCCTCGGTGCGCGAGGACATCTCGGCGTTGCCCGCCGCGATCTCGCGCGAGGCGGTGCCCACCGTCCGCGCCGCGGCGCGGATCGCGCCCACGGCCTGGGCGAGCGAATCGCGCATCGTCGCGAGCGAGCGCAGCAGGCGCGCGGTCTCGTCGGCCCCTTGCGCCGCGATCGGGATCGCGAGGTTGCCCGCCGCCACCTCCTGCGCCACGTTCATTGCGTCGCCGAGGGGGCGCGTGATGGAGCGGGTGATCCAGAAGGCGATCAGCGCGCCGAGCGCCATGGCGCCGGCGAGCAGCGCGATGAGGGCGTTGCGCGGCGCCTCGATCTGCGCCACCGCCGCGCTCTCGGCCTTCTCGCCGTTCTCGCGCTGCATCGCGATGAGCTTCGCGAAGCCGCGCACCGTCTGCCCGCCGTGGGTGGTGATCGTCCGCGCGCGCCAGTCCGCAGCCTCCTCGAGGTTGCCGGAGCCGTAGAGCTGGAACCACTTCGGACGGGTCGCCATGTAGCTGGCGAAGGCCTCGCGCACCTCGTTCAGCGCGGCCATCTCCTCCGGCGTGCGCTGCGTCGCCTCGAAGCGCCGCAGGTTCTCCTCGACGATCTCCTGCTGCACGGGGCCGTTGTCGGCGAGCTTCCTGCGCTCGGCCGGATCGCTCACCGCGATGTACTGGGCCACGTCCCAGCGCAGCTGCCAGAGCGCGCTCTGCGCGTCGGCGAGGTAGGCCGCGCCCTTGGTGTTGTTCGAGCCGAGGTGCAGGACCTGCCTCGAGAAGTACGAGGCGTTGTAGATGGCCACGCCTCCGATGACCAGCGTGATGGCGAGCACCAGCCCGAAGCCGAGTGCGAGGCGGCCGCCGATCTTGATGTGAGCGAACATGCTTTTCCTCCTCCAGGGTGCGAATCGGGCGGTTCTTCCCCTTGCGATCGCGGGGGTCGCTGGTGGCGACGCGGCACATTTACCACGGGAAAAATCGCGCCCGGAATTTCGGCTGTAACGGCGCGCCCGGCGCGGCGCGACGCCTCGCGCGCGATGCGGCGCGCGGGGCCCGGCGCAAAATGCGCATTCCTTGATTCGGGTCACGCGCCGCGCACTTTCCCCGCCTGTCGGACGGCGGCCACGCGCGTGGCAATGCGGCGCACGCGCCGCTTCGCGAATCCTGACAAGCGCACGCGGCGTTACGGCCGGAATCCGTGCCGCGCCCCGCCGTCCAACCCCCATGCTTTTCGAAGACCGCCTCGACGCCGCCTGCCAGCTCGCGCGCGCGCTCTCGCGCTACCGCGGCACGAATCCCCTCGTGCTCGCGATCCCGCGCGGCGCGGTGCCGATGGGGCGCGTCATCGCCGACCGCCTCGACGGCGACCTCGACGTGGTCCTGGTGCGCAAGCTCGGCTCCCCGTTCAATCCGGAGTTCGCGATCGGCGCGATCGACGAGTCGGGCGCCTTCGCGCTCTCGGGCGACACCGACTTCGCCGGCGTCACGCGCGATTACCTCGAGCGCGAGAAGGCCGCGCAGCTCGCGCGCATCCGCGAGCAGCGCCGCCGCTGGAGCCACAACCGTCCGCCCGTCGATCCGGACGGGCGCACCGTGATCGTGGTGGACGACGGCCTCGCCACGGGCGCGACGATGGCCGCCGCGCTGCGGTTCCTGCGCGAGCGCGGCGCCGCGCGCCGGGTGTGCGCGGTGCCGGTCGCCTCGAAGGAAGGCCTCGACCTGGTGCGCCCGCTCGCCGACGAGGTGGTCAGCCTCGCGGTGCCCGTGCCCTTCATCGCCGTCTCCCGCTTCTATCGCGCGTTCCCGCAGGTCGAGGACGAGGCGGTGAGCGAGCTGCTGGCGGCGTAGGAGGCGCCATGGTCCGCACGCCATCGGGTCTCGCGCCGCGGATCGCGCTTCCCGAAACGCAGGAAGCCCCTCCCATCCTCCGGAAGGACCGGTGCCGGAATCTTCGCGAAGGGGCCGGAGTCTACCCGACCCCACGGCCGACCCCCCGACGAATCCCCCGATGAGGTTGCACCTCGCATTGACCGCCGCGATCCTCGCCGCGGCCGCCGCCTTCTCCGTGCGCGCGCTCGGCGAGCCGGGCGCGCTCGTGTGCGGCGGCATCGGCGCCGACGAGCGCGCGCGCCTCGCGGAGGAAACGCGCGGCGCGAACCTGGCGCTGGAGCTCTTCATCGCGAAGCGCGGCGACTACGTCGCCGGGGCCGACGTAACGGTGCAGCCGCTCGACGGCACGGGCCACGGCATCGAGGCGAGCGCCGATGGGCCGATCTGCTACATCGAGCTGCCGCCGGGCCGCTACCGCATCGAGGCCGAATTCAACGGCGTCACGCGATCGGCGCGCGCGATCGTGCGCGAGCACGCGCGGCGGCCGGTCCGCGTCGCGCTCGCCTTCCCCGAGGAGGCGGCGCGCGGCGATCTGGGTCC
>DATIVM010000469.1:0-5609 GCA_035465975.1 Usitatibacter sp. | reverse complement strand
GATCCGCCGGGCGCGATTGTAGCGGAAGCCGCCGTCGGTTCAAAGGCCCAGCGTGGTGGCGGAAACGGAAGGCTCCGAGAGGTCCCAGATCTCGGCGAAGCGCTGCGCGATCGGCAGGGCGTCGGGCGGCGAGTGCAGTGCAACAATCGCGCGCGGCTGCTGGTGGTGCTGCTGGTGCCACACGCTGTGGTCGTCGGCGAGCACGAACGGGTCGTTCGCATTGCGCGCCTCGCCCAGCGTGCGGTGGATCTCGATCGACATCGGGAACTGGCGCAGCAGCGCGAGCAGGCGCGGGCACTCGCGCTCCAGGAGGTCCGTGTCGTGCAGCGCGATGAGGATGCGGTGCGAGCGGCCGGCGACGAGGAACGCGCGCAGCTTCTCGGCGCGCGAGGGCGAATCGAAGCCGCGGCCGCCGAGGTTCACGTCGAAGATGCGGATCGTCTGGTGCGCCGCGTCGATCACCTCGTCGATCGCGGCGAGCGAATCGGCGATGCCGAAGATCGGCCGGTAGCTCGGCTTCGGCGCGGACGGCGTCGTATCGCTCATTTCATCTCCTCCCCTGCGCACGCCAGGTAACCGAGCAGGTACCACGCGTGCAGCGTCTCCCAGGTCGCGGCGCTCGCACGCAGCGGCGGTTGCAGCCGCCGCCCGTCGGCGAGCCGGCGCACGAGCGGCTGCGCGGCGGACGGCACCGCGACGCGCTCGCCGTTCAGGAAGAACATCGTGCCAGAAAACAGCAGGCGTGCGCGCGGGTCGAGCGCGAGGCCCGCGCGCGCGGCGCGGGCCGCGAAGGCGGCGGCCGAAAGCGGTCGCGCCGGCGGCGTGAAGAACACGTGCGCCTTGGGCTCGCTCAGGAAGCGTCCCGCGAACTCGCGCAGGTCCGCGCCGCTCCAGCGCACGCGCGAGATCGCGCGCGCGACGTGTTCCTCGAGCCGCGCGGGAATCGCGCCGGGATGGCGCGCGGGCGCCGCTCCCCGGTCGCGGTACTGTCCCTCGGGCTCGAGCCGCTCGTGCAGGAAGTCTAGGAAGCCCGCGACGAGCTCGCGGTCGGTCGGCGCGCGGAAGCCGATCGACCACGTGAGGCAATCGGTTTGCGCCACGCCGTCGTGCGCGACCCCGGGCGGCAGGTACAGCATGTCGCCCGCCTCCAGCGTCCATTCCCGCTCGGGCTCGAAGCGCCGCAGGATCTTCAGGTCCAGCCCCGGGACGAACGAGAGGTCCCGCTGGCGCGAGACGCGCCAGCGGCGGCGCCCCCGACCCTGCAGCAGGAAGACGTCGTAGGAATCGACGTGCGGCCCCACGCCGCCGCCGGGCACCGCGTAGCTCACCATCACGTCGTCGATGCGCGCGTGCGGGATGAAATCGAAGCAGGAAAGCAGCCGGTCGGCGGCGGGCGAGAAGTGGTTGGTATCCTGCACCAGCACCGTCCAGGCGCGCGCCGGCAATTGCCGCAGGCGCGCCGCCGGGAACGGTCCGTGCTCCACGCTCCATGAGCGACCGCGGCGTTGCACCAGCCGCGACACGGCGTCGGGCGAGCGCGCGAGCGCGAGCACCTGCGCCGGCGAGAGCGGGTCGACGAAGCCGGGAAAGGCGCCGCGCACGAGCAGCGGCTCGCGCTGCCAATGGCGGCGCATGAAGCCGGCGACGTCGAGAGAACCGGGGCGCTTGCGGGCGATCAAAATGGGCTAGAATCGATTCGAACTTCGAGAGATTGCGGGTGCCATGCTACAGGTAGGCCAGCCAGCACCATCATTCATCCTTCCCGATGCGAACCTGGAGATGATGGATCTCTCCAGTTACCGCGGCAAGAAGAACGTCGTCCTCTATTTCTACCCGAAGGACGGAACGCCCGGCTGCACGATCCAGGCGATCGGCTTCAGCGATCGCGAGGACGAGTTCCACAAGCTCGACACGGTCGTCTTCGGCGTCTCGCGCGACGACGTGCTCTCGCACCAGGCGTTCCGCGACGAGCACGGCCTCACGGTGAACCTCCTCGCCGACACCGAGGCGGAAGTGTGCCGGCTCTACGACGTGATCCAGGAGAAGATCGTGGACGGCAATCCGCGCCCGGTGCTCCTGCGCTCGACGTTCGTGATCGACAAGAAGGGCGTGGTGCGCCACATCCTGCAGGACGTGAACCCGCGCGCCCATGTCGAGGAGGTGCTCAAGATCTGCCGCCAGCTGAAGAGCGCCGCCCATGCGAATTGACCCGGGGACCGTGGTGCGGCTCGCGTACCAGCTGCGCGACGCCGACGGCGAGGCGCTCGAGGAGGAGGGCGCCGAGATGGAGTACCTGCACGGCGGCTACGGCGGCATCTTCCCGAAGGTGGAGGCGGCGCTCGAGGGCAAGCAGCCGGGCGACGAGATGAGCGTGACGCTCGAGCCCGACGACGCGTTCGGCGAATACGACGCGGACCTGCTGCGCGTCGAGCCGCGCGAGCGCTTCCCCGACGAGCTGGAGATCGGAATGCGGTTCGAGGGCGTGCCGGGCGACCGCAAGGACGAGGCGCTCATCTACACGGTCACGGACATCACGCCGGATTCCGTCATCGTCGACGGCAACCATCCGCTCGCCGGCGAACGCCTCTGGTTCCGCTGCGCCGTGAAGGACGTGCGCCGCGCGACGCCCGACGAGATCTCGCACGGCCATCCGCACGGCGGCCTGGGCGTGCACACGCACTGAGCGGATCCTTTGCTTTGCGCCCCTCGAGGCCGGGGGTATGGTCGCTCGGCTATTCGGAACCTAGGGTCGACCTGATTCGTTGCAGCATTTCATCGCGCGTGGGCGGGCAACCATCGCTTTGACGAGAATGGATTCGCCCGACCGAAGCACCATCGCGTCGTCGCTCTTGCGGACAACCACCGCATCGCCGAGCGACCATATCCCCAAGGCCTGAGGTCGCGTAAGTCGCGGGCGCGTGCTCCCACGCGTGCGGTGGGTCGGTTGGAGATTCGCTTTGCTCGCTGCTGCTGGACTTGTCCCGGACGATGCCGAAGCAGTTCCCCTCGAGAGGCGCGCGGCGGTTGCCGAAAGAATCGACGCCGCGATGCTGCCCCGGGGTCCACTGGCGCCCGTTGCGGTGGTTGGGTGACGGTCTCGACCCTGATGTTGCAGTCTCCCTGTGCGGTTCCGACGTCGTCACTCCGCCGGGTCGAGGGGAACCGCTTCGGCATCGGCCGCAAAGCGCCGCTTGGCTAGGGAACGAGCGCCTCGAGATGGGGATCGATGCGGAAGAGGCCCGGGTAGGCGGGATCGACGGTGACCTCGACCCAGCCGACGAACGGACTTCCGTACACCTCGAGTCGCGTGATGTCCTCGATCGGCGTGCCGCTCGCGTCGCGGAACGGCGCGTCGACGCGGTAGGTGTGCGAGTCGCCGTGCACGAAGAGGACCGGCCGCGCGAGGCGGCGCCCGGCGTCCGCGACCTGCGCGAGCAAGCCCTTGTAGACCGGTTTCTCCGTCGCCCAGGGATCGGCCTGCAGCGCGATCACGAGACCGAGCCCGCTCGTGCGCTCGGTCCCGTCCACCGCTTCCTCGAGCCATTGCCGGTTCGCCTCGTCGCGGCAATCGGCCTCGCGCTCGCTCGCGGCGCCGTGGCCGCGGTTGTCGTTGCTGCCCGGCACGTTGAGCGTCACGAAGGTCACGCGCCCGTGCACCCACATGCGATTCTCGGGATGCGGATCGCAGCCGCATCCCGGGATCGCGGGCGCCATGCATCGCGACTGCATGCGGGTCGCCATCGGCGCCCGGCCGAGCGAGGCGGGCGTGGCGAAGAAGATCTCGCGCAGCCGCGCGAGGCGCTCGATCGGGTCCATGGCGCCGTTGCTGCGGCGGCGGCAATCGGTCCAGTCGTTGTCGCCGGGGGTGAGGACGATCGGATGCACCGACCGATCGAACTCGGTCTTGCGCTCGAAGTACACCGCGTCGGTGCACGGCGAGTTGCCGCCCGCCTTGAAGTCGCCCACGTGGATCGCGAACTCGACGGGCGCCGCGTCGATGCGCGCGAGCATCGCGACGAACGCGCGTTCCTCGCCCGCGTTGTACGGCGTGTCGCCCATCACCGCGAAGCGGAAGCCGCCCGGCGCGGGCGGCGCGAGCGAGCAGCCGGCGAGGGTCGCGGCGAGGGCGGCGAGCGCCGCGGCCGCGCGCGCGGTCATTCCGCGAGCTTCTTCAGCCGGTAGAGCGCTTCCAGCGCCTCCTTCGGCGTCATCGCGTCCGGGTCGATCCCGTCGAGCGCGTCCAGGGCCGCGTTCGAGGGCTCGGCCGGCGCCGGCCCGGGCGCGGCGAAGAGGTCGGGCTGCGCGGAGGCGGGGCGAAGCTGGCGCTCGAGCTCGGCGAGGTGGCGGCGCGCGGCGCGCACCACATCCTTGGGAATGCCCGCGAGGTGCGCCACGTGGATGCCGTAGGAACGGTCCGCGGGGCCGCCCTCGAGGCGGTGCAGGAACACGATGTGGTCCTTGTGCTCGATCGCGTCGAGGTGCACGTTCGCGACGTTCGGCAGCGCGCCCGCGAGCTGGGTGAGCTCGAAGTAGTGCGTCGCGAAGAGCGTGTAGCAGCGCACGGACTCGGCGAGGTGGCGCGCGATGGCGTAGGCGAGGGCGAGGCCGTCGAAGGTGGAGGTGCCGCGGCCGATCTCGTCCACCAGCACGAGGCTCCTCGGCGTGGCGTTGTTGAGGATGTTCGCCGCTTCCGTCATCTCCACCATGAACGTGGAGCGGCCGCCGGCGAGGTCGTCGGAAGCCCCGATGCGCGTGAAGATGCGGTCGATGGGGCCGAGGCACGCGGACTTCGCCGGCACGTAGGACCCGCAATAGGCGAGGAGCGCGATCTGCGCCACCTGCCGCATGTAGGTGGATTTCCCGCCCATGTTCGGGCCGGTGATGAGCAGGAGCTGCCGCGCGCGCGCGAGGCGGGTGTCGTTCGGGATGAAGTGCTCGACCTGGCTTTCCACGACGAGGTGGCGGCCCTCGACGATGTCGATGCGCTCCTCGGCCGTGAACTCGGGCCGCGCGAGGTCGAGCGCCTCGGCGGACGCGGCGAGCGCGGCGAGCGCGTCGAGCTCGGCGGCCGCCTCGGCGATCGCCTGCAGCCGCGCGATGTGGCGGTTCAAGGCCTGGAGCAGCCCGTCGTAGAGCGCCTTCTCGCGCGCGAGCGAGCGCTCGCCTGCCGCGAGCGCCTTGTCCTCGAAGGCCCTGAGCTCCGGCGTGATGAAGCGCTCGGCGTTCTTCATCGTCTGGCGCCGCTTGTACTCCACCGGCACCTTGTCGAGCTGCCCCTGGGTCACCTCGATGTAGAAGCCGTGCACGCGGTTGTACTCGACGCGCAGGTTCGCGATCCCCGTGAGCTCGCGCTCGCGCTTCTCCATCTCGAGCAGGAACGTGCCGCACCCGTCCTGGATCGCGCGCAGCTCGTCCAGCTCCGCATCGCGCCCGGTGCGGA
Organism: Usitatibacter sp.; assembly: GCA_035465975.1. Classification (GTDB taxonomy): domain Bacteria; phylum Pseudomonadota; class Gammaproteobacteria; order Burkholderiales; family Usitatibacteraceae; genus Usitatibacter. The sequence goes on along the minus strand of DATIVM010000469.1, from coordinate 169 downwards.
TCACGCCGCCCTCGCGCACCAGCGCGGCGGGCTCGTCCTGCAGCGTGCCCGCGAGCTCGGCGAGCGGCGCGTCGGCGGGCGCGAGCGCCGGGGCGAGCGACTCGAGCGCCGGATGTGCGCTGCGCGCGAGCGCCTCGTGCAGGGCGGGAAGGCCGGCGAGCGTGTCGCG